>JAUJND010000034.1 GCA_030446505.1 Chroococcidiopsidaceae cyanobacterium YX2bin18
AATACTGGTTAAACTCACTCGACAAATCTGTATTTGAGCTTGCTAGTTTTTTTGGCTTGGCTCTCCCAGTTTTTTTAGTATCTTGCTGGCTTTCTCCTACTTTTGGTTCTCTGTTTTCCTCAGATAAGTTTACCTCACTTTCATTTGAACTTTCTACCTCGTTGCCTGCTTTATTTATCCCCTGACTTTCTTCTGGCTCACTCTTTTCTCCTTCTGCTTCTTGCTTCTCTTCATTCTCAGCCTTCTTACTTTCTGTTTTCTCTCTACCTGTTCTCTCAGATTCTTTTTGCTGAACTTGCTTTGCTTGTTCTGACTTATTAGAACGCCTACTCTTAGTCGCTTCTTTACTACTCTCTATTAAATATTGCTTTAAAGTTGCCGCTGAAATTAATATCTCTTGTTTCTCAAGTATTTCCGATAGGTCTTGATAACTATATCCCTTCTTCAAAGCTGCCCGAAGCTTATCTCGTAGAAAGTAAATACTCTCCCGCACTGATAGTTCTTCTTTTGGCTTTTGTTCTAACTGCTCTAGCTTAACTAACGTTGCTTGCAGTTTATCAATATGTACCTTCTGTACTGTTTTAGAACTTGCCATAGTGCATCCTACTGCCGCTACTTTCAATACACTGCCATAGTGCCACAACTAGTAGTGATTGCGGTAAAATCTCTACACTAACTAATCAAACTTCTTCCAATCCCGATTCACCTGGGTTCAGTCACGTCCCCAATTCTATTTCCCAGTAGCTCTTGAAGTAGTGACACCCCTCGGAGCTACTGCTAGACTTTGAATAATTGACACAACAATAGGACTCACTCCACAATTTTGCCCCTAAAGGGGTCGCTGCGCTCAAAATTGCTCTGTTCGCCCTCCGGGGGCAGACCCCATCCCCGCGTGTGTGGCATAGTTTAGTCTAGCTACTGGGAAAGAGAGAAGCATGGCATACGGGATTTGTCGCATCCAAAAACTCAAAGCTGGCTCGGTTGGTCGCTCTGCTCTACATACTAGCCGCAAACGTGACACGCCCAATGCTGACCCAGAGAAACAGTATATCCGTATTATAGGTGAACCCGATAGCCCAACCACCCCAGACCTGGAAACCATAGTTAGAGAGCGTATTGGCGAACAGACAATTCGCAAGAATGCTGTCCTCGCCGTCGAGTTTCTGCTGACTGCCAGCCCCGCATACTTCCGACCATCAAACCCAGATAGGGCAGGACACTACGAACAACAGCAACTACAAGACTTCCAGCATACTGCTTGTGAATGGTTACTTGATAGATATGGTGAGCGCATTGTTAGAGCCGAACTCCATCTGGACGAATCTACACCACACATTCACGCCTACATGGTTCCACTGGACGAGAAAGGGAAGCTCAACTGTAGAGCCTTACTTGGTGGAAGCCGCTACCGCCTATCAGAACTGCAAGATGATTTTGCACTGGCGATGAAACCATTAGGGCTGGAGCGCGGCATCAAGGGTAGCAGAGCTAAACACACTGAAGTCAGAAAGTATTACGCGGCTGTCAACTCTTCCCCCGATGCTTCTCAGGATATGCAGACGATGCAACGGCAGTTGGCAGACCGCCAACGTGCGATTAAATCCAACGTTGAGATGGAGCGCACTCTTAAAGCTCTTTCACTTGAGAATCAGCAGCTAAAGCAAAAATTAGCTAAGGCATCAGTTGAAGCTTATACCTATTCAGAACAAGCGAAAGATTGGCAGCAAAAATATGAGGATTTAGCGAATAAGGTACGGGACGTACCACTAGAACAAGTTATATATGAATTAGGTCTAGACCCCGACCCAAAAGACAAACATAAGTGGAACTATGAGAACCACATCATCAATATTACTGGTAGCAAGTTTTATGACTGGCAGCACCTCAAAGGTGGTGGGGGTGCAATTGATTTAGTAATGCACGTCAATGGCTGTGATTTTAAACAGGCAGTAGCGTGGTTAAATGACCGCTTAGGAGAATCAGCAACACTAGAAGCTGTCGCTTATCAGACAAGAGCTATTATTCAAACTGAACAGCTACGCCCATTCGTTCCCCCAACCCTGGACGAAAACAAATGGCAGCAGGTAAAAGCTTATCTCACTCGTGAACGCAGATTACCTAGCAGCCTAGTAGATCATCTGCATCAACAGGGGTTAGTTTATGCAGATGACAAACAAAATGCTGTGTTTATTCGTCGCTCTCTAGATGAGTCAACAATCACTGGTGCAACGCTCAGAGGCACAGCCGGAGTAGAGAACACATTCAAGGGGTTAGCACTTGGATCTAAACGAAATACTGGATGGTTTCACTTCCAACGAGGCGGACAATCAGGCGACCCAATTCAACGAGCAGTGTTAGTAGAATCTCCGATTGATGCGATGTCATTTGCTGTGTTAGACCGCACCGAGTCGCGTAAGACAATTTATTTGTCTACTGACGGAGCAGGTAATGTGCCTGTGGAATTCTTAAGGACGCTACCAGCGTCATCAGTCCTCGTTGCCTACGACAATGATCAGCCAGGTAATTTAATGGCGCTTCATGTGATGGAGCAGTTGCCTAACTCGGTACGCAGAACACCAAAAGCTATTGACTGGAACGAGGAGCTAAAGAATACCTTTAACCTGGAGTTGAAGCCCCGCCAGCCACAACCATCACGACAGCAGGAATCTGAACAAAAGCAAGAGAGAGGATTAAGCCTATAGGTTGCTGCTCCTACTAATAGCTACCTAGTCGTACCATAGGGGCGGTCAAGAAGTCCGTTAGTCGCTCAATTTCTACAGAACCTTTTCCATGCGGATAAAATATTCATCGTTCTCTATCGGTGTATACCCAAGTTTTCGATATAGTAACTGGGCTGGATTCTCCTTAAATACGCTCAGGTATATATGCCCCAGGTTATTCGACCTGGCGATGCCCTCGATATATTGAAGCAAAGCTGTTCCTATCCCCTTACCACGAGCTGACGAAACAAGCTGAATGGTGTGAATATAGAGATAGTTTGCCTCTTCCCTAATGCAAAAAAAGCCAATGATCTCATTGTTTCTTTGCACCATTGTGTAGCGTTCTGGAAAGCGTGGTTCCTGCTGGTAAAGCTCCTCATTCCAGCCGATTGTGCGACTGATAATGTCATAAAAATTCTCTCTGGTCAACGCTTGGATAAATGACCCATGCACACCTGGATTGCAAGGGACAACTGCAAGCGAAACTGTCTCTAGAGGTATAACGTTAATGTTGCCAGACGATTCAGTGGTCATTTAGCAATAGCAGCTCATTAGAGTCGCAAGAAATGGAACCATTATTTTCTCAATTTGTCAGGATCTGCAAACCTAGCGCTCAGACAGTGAATGCACAAAACCTTCATCCGGCTACCCACTGCTGTTTTAATTTCTATGGCTTTGCTTGCAGCAGAAGTAGGTGTGGTAAACAGTCAGCAGATCGCTGACCCCAATTTTGATGCCAGCGTTACCCACCCTGCTTATACCAATAAACATCCTAAGGTTCTGTTTGATGAAGCCCACAAGAATATCCACACTACTAATGGACGTTACCAGCCATTTGCCGAGTTGATTACCAATGACGGCTACCAAGTAACACCTAACAAAGAAAAGTTTCAGCAGCAGACGCTAGCAGGATATGACATTTTGGTAATTGCCAACGCATTAGGAACTGAAGAAGGTCAAGCTGCTTTCACTGATAAAGAGTGTGATGCAGTTAGAGACTGGGTGCGGCAGGGTGGCTCATTACTGCTGATTGCCGATCACGCCCCATACGGCGCGGCAGCCGAAAATCTAGCTAGGCGCTTCGGTGTGAGGATGGGTAATAGTTTTACGATTGACCTGTCACAGTATGATCCTGAGTCAGGTAATCCGGGCTGGCTGCTCTTCACGCGAGATAATCATCTGTTGGCGACTCATCCCATTACCCAAGGTCGTAATGCGACTGAACGCATCAATCGTGTACTTACTTTCACTGGTCAATCACTGAAAGGACCGAAGGGAAGTATTGCGTTTCTGCGCTTATCTGACACAGCGCGAGACTTGAAGCAGCGTCTTTCCAGGGCAATGGCGTTGCCTTCAACAGCCGGAGTATCTGCTGCCGGAAAAGCACAAGGAATTGCCTTGCAGTTTGGTCAAGGTCGAGTGGTTGTGTTGGGGGAAGCAGCAATGCTTTCGGCTCAACTGCTTCAGGGACCCGCAGCACAACAACTGATGGGTAAACAGGTGATTCAGATGGGGATGAGCCGCCCAGGGTTTGATAACCGACAATTAGCGCTCAACATCATGCACTGGCTCTCTAAGCTACTGAACTAAATTATCGAAAGAAATTTTAGTCCTACTGAATTGGGGTTTGTACTTGAAAAAAACAATAGAGGTATCTATGGAATCCTTAGATTTCCAGCGCTTGCTATCAACCCACGTTCAAAGACGGCGCTTTCTTTTCGGCGCTCTTATTCTGGCGGGCTTAGGGATATCCACCTTACCTAGACGCGGGTGGGCTACCCCCAATCCGAAACTGATTTGGCGAACGCCTGAAGAACTCTTAGAGATCGGCTTTAGCCGCTCGCGTGTGGTAATGATGAACGAAGCACACTCCGGCTTAGAGCGATCTATCCATACACGTTTAGTTGGACAGCGCCTACTACCAACAGCCCACTGCTTAGGGGTACGGCATTTGGCAATGGAAGCTTTGGATTCGCCAGTCGCCGATGAAGCCAACCGTACTAGGAAACTGCCCCAGGCTGAAGGCTACCTGGCACAACCCGAAATGAGAGCCTTTATCCAGACCGCACTTGATTTGGGCTGGACACTTATCCCCTACGAAGCTGATTTAACTAAGCAGCCTAAGCAGCTATCAGGGATGGCAGTTGTTAACTGGCGTGAAGAGGTACAAGCCCGGAATTTGATTGCTGCACTGCAAGCTTTACCTCCCAGGACTAAATTGTTCGTCTGGTGTGGTAATAGTCATCACATGAAAGTTGCCAGTCCTGACTGGTTGCCAATGGGGTATCAGTTTCAGCGGCTAAGTGGAATTGAACCTTTTGCCATTGACCAAACTGTTACGGTTAACTTCCCCGACAGCTCACCACAAAAGCGGCGAGATCTGGAGCAATTTACTCCCAAGTTAGCTGCGCTGGGGGGGACAGCAGGCTTTCTCAGCCGGGAAGCTCCTCCGTCGTTCAAAGCTTTTCCAGGCATAGACGCTTTTGTTCTTTCTACGCAGAACGAGTTGGAATAGTTCTGATAACTTGGCTGAACACGCGAGGTAAACAGTCTATTAGATTAAACATGAAATGCTGTCAAACCAAATTTCACCTTCCAAGTAGTCGGGAATTGCTGCTAGGTTTGGATTTGACTTGGATTTGGGGTTAAATGAGCATTGAAACAGAAACGTACGCGGTTGGCTGAAAGCCTTTCTGGTCAGACATTCTGTACATCATTATTTTTGCCTCCACAAAAGCCTGTCCAGACTTAGTTAGATGTACCGAATAGAGTATGTTAAACGTCACAGATAATCAGGCTTTCACTCCTGTACATCTTCTCTAAACTGAATGCCAGATCAGTCGATACATTACGAACTAGTCGGAGAACATGAGATTTCTCAGAAAACTAGAGCAGATATTCAATCGCTACTGACTAGCAGCTTTGACAATTACCCGTCACGTAGCTACTACAAACAACTTCCGCATCAGCGACTTTTAGCTTGGTCAAATGATTACTTAGTTGGTCATATCGGAATGGACTACCGAATGATGTCACTGTCTGGAATATCTATACGCGTCGTCGGAGGCATTGATCTTTGTGTGCGTTCTTCTTCCCGTTCGCATGGCATCGGCTCAGAACTACTTAATCGAGTGGAGACGTTTGCGCTCCGAAGCAATAGCGACTTCCAAATCGTGTTTGCAGACGATGACCGGATCTATGCCAAACATGGATATCAACGCGCCGATAATCCTTGTCGGTGGTTGAAGATAAACGAGCATACTACTCTTGGGGTTGCTGAAGAACTCATTCCCGATGCCCTGATGTACAAACGTATTGGGGCGACTAATTGGCGCTCAGGAGTTCTCGATCTACTGGGTTATCTGTATTAATGTTATTAACGTTCGTGTACTGCCCGTTAACATCATTATTAAGACTAGACAAGTTTAGTCTTGTACTACTCCAAAAGTCCTGCAAGACGTGGTTTTCAGACTTAGCCTTGTTTTTATCCGCCTGCTACATAAACCCCTTCTCAACCCGAACTAAATCGGTGCTCTAGCTCGGCGAAAGAAGTAACCTTTCCCCAAGTTTTTCCCACTACTAAATAATACGTATCCGCAAGCGGTAGTTATGGAGGTAGAGAAAACAGACGCTGAACTAGTTGCGCTGGCGCGTTCTGGTGATAAAGATGCTTTTGGTCAGCTGATTGAGCGGTATCAGCTGTTAGTTAAGCGAATTGCCATTGGCATGGTAGCAAATAATGACATCGCCCAGGACTTAGTACAAGAGGCAATGCTACAGGCTTATCTCTCACTCAATCACCTACAGGAAGACGGACGCTTCAAAAACTGGCTTTACGGCATCGTATTGAACGTCTGCCGCAGTTACATCCGCGACCAAAAAGCAGTCTTTTTTTCTTTGGATGCTATGGCAGGCGGCATAAGCTTCGATGCCATTCGATTGACTGGGGTAGTTCCAGACCCACAGCAAGTTGCAGAGGAGCAAGAATTCTACGGCTTAGTTCTAAAAGCAGTCAAGGAACTCTCAGAAAAGAACCGAATGGCAACACTTTTGTTCTACCAGGAACAGTTAAGCCTGCAAGAGGTTGCTGCGCTCTTGGGCATTTCAGTGGTGGCAGTCAAGGGTCGCCTTCATAAGTCCCGCAGCCAGCTCAAGGCGCGACTCATGCCGCTTTATGCCGATATGAATCATGCAGTTTCAGTCCAACTTAGTAGGAACACTATGGTCAAGGTTACAGTTGCTGATGTGCTCCGGCAAGAACACAACGGTACACAAGCTTATGTGGTTGTATTGCTCGATGAAGCAGACCACCGACTCTTGCCCATCTGGGTAGGAAAATGGGAGGGTGAGTCGATAGCTATTGGTCTGCGTGGACATTCTCGTCCCAGACCTTTGACCTACAAGTTCATAGCTAACCTTCTGGAAGCAGTTGGAGCGTCGTTGGAGGAGGTACGGATTGAAGCAATCAGAGAAGGTACTTTCTACGCAGTGGCAAAACTCAAGAGTGGCGAGGTGGTACGGGAAGTGGATGCTAGACCCAGCGATGCCATTGCCTTAGCTCTGTACCTAAATAGCCCGATCTACACTGCTGAAGAGGTGCTGGAACAAGGGAAACTTGATGTCCCAGCACCAGAGGTTGAAAAGAGGCAATTAGGTCAGGGGATTAACAGCTGGATGCCGGAAATGGAGGAGCAGTGGATTCGGGAGCAACGGCAGCGTGCAGCTCAATCACCTCCCACTGAAGAGGAGATGATTGAGGCGCACCAGAAGCTCATTACCCTCATGTTTGGTAGTGAGTCAGATTAAACCAAACTTTTATCGAAAATTTTTGTAATCTTAGCTGTAGAGCGTTTCAGTCATCGTGTGGCACTTCGTTACAGCTTCGCTACCTTTATGCCATTAGGAGCAAACTGCATGAATAGAGACTTGACATTTAAGCAAAAGCTTATATATTCTGGTATTAGTTAAGCATTTACTTAAATATTGCCTGCTGCCATGAGTAGACCCGCTGCCAGTGCGGATATTTTTCAAGTGATCGCTGACCCGACAAGACGCGCCCTGCTAGATCGGCTACGCGAAGGCGAACAGCCAGTGAAGCAACTGGCTGAACCCTTTGAGATGACACTGCCAGCTATCTCTCAGCACTTGCAGATTCTTTGTGAAGCAGGCTTAGTTACCCAACGTCGGGCGGGAAGACAGCGCCTCTATCAACTAAATCCCCAACCGCTAAAGCAAGTGTCACAGTGGGTTGCCGATTACGAGCAGTTCTGGCAAGAAAAACTAGATGCCCTCGGTGAATATCTGGAGAATAATTCATGCTCCGAACGATAAAAACTCAAGTGTTCTATCCCTACCCACCCCAACGGATTTGGCAGGTGCTTACTGAGCGTCGGGCGTTATCAGCATGGTTGATGGACAACGACTTTGAACCGCGTGTCGGACACAAATTTCGCTTTCAACACTCGACAAGTCCAGGATTAGATGGAACTATTCACTGCGAGGTGATTGAACTCGATCAACCTAAGTGCCTTTCCTACACTTGGCAGGACAGTTTGATGCATCAGCCCTCGATTGTCACCTGGACACTAGAACCAGTTGATGGAGGTACTCGACTTCAGTTAGAGCATAGAAACCTGCAATGCCAGGATATCAATCTGAATAAATCAGAACACAGGTGGCAGAGTTATCCTATTTACCAGCCACCGCAAGCGCTAGTCACCCAAAGGCAGGCTCTAAACGCTACCTGCACCCATCTTGAGCCTGAACAAATTGGGTTTGTGAGTCATATAGAAAGCGGAATTCTCAATTTCTATCTCAATGGTGGGTGGGACTATCTGCTGAACAAGAAATTCCTGCAAACCTTAGCTGATGCTGCTTCAAACGAGGTGATATTCAATAGTTTTTGAAAAGCTGCCAACTTGACATTAGGTAAGCTGAGATCTTTTTAGTTTTTGGAGATAGTAGACATGAACTTTTCCACTCAAGGAAATATTCCAATTGTTATTCAGTCATCAGACAAAGGAGAACGCACCTTAGATATTTACTCCCGTTTACTTGCAGAGCGAATTGTCTTTTTGCAAGGTGAACTTACAGAAGAAACAGCTAACCTAATCGTTGCACAAATGCTGTTTCTTGACGCTGAAGATCCAAAGCAAGACATCACGTTGTACATCAACAGTTCTGGAGGTTCAGTGACGGCAGCAATGACTGTTTACGATGCCATGAACCAACTTCGCTCAAAAGTATGTACTGTATGTATCGGCAGTGCTGCTTCAATGGGAGCATTCTTACTTTCTTCAGGAGCTAAGGGCAAAAGATTGGCTTTGCCAAATGCTCGGATTGCAATCCGTCAACCGTCAGGAGGTACTCAAGGGAAAGCCAGTGATATTGAGGTAGCAGCTAAAGAAATTTTGTATCTCAGAGAATCAATCAACACAATACTCGCCGCCAATACTAGTCAATCAAAAGAGCAAATTGAACTTGACTCAGAACGTGACTTGTTCATGAGTGCTGAACAAGCAAAAGCCTATGGCTTAGTTGACAGCATTATCACGAAAACACCTGCATTTGCTTGATGTTATACCAACTTTCATTTGTGCCAAATATTTTGGCTTGGGTGCGGTGCGATGCAGTGTCGCCACTTTTAGTGGCGTAGCCTATAGAGAAGGAAAAAGATGTAACTTGAATTGACAATTACTCTGCTGGCTCAATCTCTCAACTATAAGCACCAGCCCAAGGTCCGATAGGTTTCTCTGGTAGTTCCTGTTGACGTGTCTGTTCCTTGTAGATTTGGAACCCTCTTGCTTGGTAGTTTGCCAGTGCATAGGGTCCATCCAGGCTGCACGTATGCATCCATACTCGCTTTGCCCCCATTTCCCAGGCTTGTTTTATCCCAACACTCAACAGGTGTCCGCCAATCCGCTGTCCGATAAACTGTCGCAGTAGACCAAAGTAGGCAATCTCTACGTTGTCGCCTGGTTGTGCTACTAGCTCAATATATCCTGCGGGTGTACCCGAAAGGTACGCTACCCAAGTTTGGACTTCTCGACGGTTTAGGTATTCCAGCCAGCGATTTTTGGTCCAGCTAAGGCGGTCAATCCAGTACCAGTCACCACCTACGCTTGTGTACAGGAAGCGATTTAACTCCGGGCAGGGAATTTCAGCACGGATGACCGCCAGGTTTGGGTTACTTGAAAAAGCCGGAAGAAGCTGACTTGGCGAAAGCATTTCCAAGTACCAGGTGGTGACCTCAACAAGCATACTGGTTCAAAACTTACTCAAATTCTATTGCCTTTGCACTTTGGACAAACGGACAAACAATAGGAGTAGGAGCCGAGTTGAGCGAGCGTCCTATCATTTCTACGACGCTGCTCATAATAGCATGAGTGCTTTACACTACACTTTTGCCGCTATCGACCGTCAGGATACTGCCCATGCTCAGGACGAAGCCTGAAAGGTACAGCTACCTCACTGCATGGTACTAATAGTTTTTTGCAGCCGTGCTGTCACAAGCAACTATTGCAGTTTTTTTGTCTACTCGACCATTTGCAGTTCAATTAGTGGCACTGGGTAAGCGTACAGATCGATCATCGCAGCATCGCCATTAATAGAGATGATGGTAAACGGATTCCAAGAGGCAACGTGAGCCGGGGCATTTGACCAGACAACACGCGCACCTACTTTTAGCGGTTGTGCTGTTGGAATCGAGGCGGCTTCCACCATTGCCATAGTTGGGGGAGCGCTTTCTGATGACGACTCACTTACTACCAAACTGACAACCTTACCGACAACCTCACCGACGACATCAAAATCGTCCTCATACGTTGACATATCTTTGTTTTCAGCTTCCCTGACGCTAGGGGGGTCAAAAATTAATGCTGTTTCTTCACTAATTATTTGCTTTGACTTATCTTCTGTTTTACTTGCATCAAATTCTGAAGCTTCTAGGTCGTCAGAGTTGTCAGAATCGTTATCAGCAAAAGGTTTCAGGTTGTCAGAATGGTTGTCGGAGTGGTTGTCAGAATGGTTGTCAGACTTCAACATATCCTCCCAACTGGGGGTAGTGTCGCCATCAGTTCGCAGCCGCAAACCACGAATCACTCTTCGTCCAAAGCTGTCGCGGTCATACTCTACATTCCATCTCAATGTCTGCTGGCACAATTCAATCAAGTCGGCGCTGAAGTTGTTCTTGCCCTTAGCTATTAGCCCAGTGATGCGGCAGTAATGGGAGTAAGAGCCAAACAGAGTTGAAAGTAAGGGGTTGTAGTCCGACTCTTCCCATTCATGGCGATTACAGCCAATTTGAGTTTTAGCTGTGGGGTCAGGAATCACCCACTCATTTACCCAAGCAGCAATTGAGTCAGTGCGAATTTTGGCAGTCCACAGTGTCGGACTGACTCCCTCAGAGCCGACACGGCGCAGGACGTGGGTAATTTCGGAGTTGGGGATAGACAGCAAGTAATTTGTAAATGCTGATAGTTCTGGTTCAAACTCCGCTTCCAAATCTTTCAGATGCTCGACTGTGGGTTTGTAGTCAAATGCCAACATGATAATTCGCCGCGTCAGCCACGAGCCACCATCAGCATGGAAGATGGGCGAATTGCTTGTGACAATTGCTAAACCTGGAAAGCGGAAGTTAATTCCATCCTTGTACAAGCGCCGCCCGGAAAGCGTATCCTGTCCAGTTAAACGCTTGAAGTTAGACAGGCTTCCTGTCACCTTGTCTTGGTCTGGGAGGATGACCAGGCGCTTACCAATCAGCCGCGCTACCTCATGCTTGTCCTCTAAGTCTTTGAGGCTGCCATTCCAACAGTTAGTGGAACCAATTACCGTTTCTAGCAAGCGGGTGTAAGTTGATTTACCTGTACCACCCACGCCAATCAAATGCAGAAATTTCTGCAAGTCACAGCGACCCCGGAGGACGGCAGCAGCGAAACACAGCAGAATTTGTTTATGCACTGCATTTCCGGCTGTCGCCTCATCCAACCACTGCTCAATGGTTGCCCAGCCAGTCGCTACAGAATTGTAGGGACGTGGCAAGCACCAAGTTAGGCGATTGCCTGGGGCGTGTGGTTCCAGCTGTCCTGTTGCCAGATTTAGCACTCCATCAGTAAACGGTAGGATTTCCGATGCAGAGCGCTCCGCCCACACGCGCTCAAACAGCCGTCGCCGCATCTTAGCGACAATGTTGCTGATATAAGCGGCGCTGTTGTAACCAATGATGCCTAATGATTCTAGAATCGCATCTACAACTGATTCTAGATATTGTTCGCTCACCGGAGTCCAGACTCCATCCTGTTCCAAGCCATACTGCATCCAGGTCTTATGCTCGTCATTCCACAGCAGGCGAGCGCGGTAATCTTCGATGATTTGTCGCCCAATTAAGTCGGCTGGAGGTATTTTCTGCTTGCTACCAGGGGAACCATTATTATTAGTACCCTCGGCTCTTTGAAATTGCTGCTCTAGTTTCTTGAGCCATTCGCTGTAGGGTGCGGCATCGTTCATTACTTTCTCAAACTCATAAGCTCCGTGAGCGACGATAAAATCATCGCATCCTTTACCCAGTTCTAAATCCCAAGTGACGATCCGGACAATCCCCTTAGCCCGATGAATTAAATGACCCATGAGGAGCAGGGCATTCTCTACCGACTCCTTGACGACGACATCGGCATCAAACACCAAGTCAACTGGACGACCTGGAACAATGAAAGGTACAAGCGATGGGTGCAGTTTTTTCTTTTTCTGCCCATTCCACACGCCAGTCAGGGCGAGCGCCACCCATCCATGAGATAACAGACACGCTGCCTTTTTCCCGCCTTCCGTAATTAGAATCGGAATTTCTGGGTGATTCAACACCCACTGCCAGAAACCCAGATCGTCCCGCGATTCGTTAATGTCCTCGTTAGCAATTGGGACACCAACCCGCTCACTGATTTTTACCCATTCATTCAAAGTCAAGACTAAGCAAATCGCTCTAGACTCACCATCTTTAGGAAAACTGAAGTATTTTTGCGGTTTGTCGGAGTCGGGAAAGTGAATTGGTTTATCCGGCTTGAATTGTCCAAAGCTGCCTCTTTTTCCAGTTAGAGGGTCACAACTTGTGACATACCAGCCGCCTGTACCAAGATACTTCTGCCAATTCAGAAGTTTAGCTATTTCAAGTGGATTATCAATGCTGTTCAGGTTCAGCTGTGCGATTGTCTCGCTAATTCCACTTTCCTTGACCCACTCATCCAAGTGGGCGGAAGTGATAGGCGTAACTGTACTGGTAGATTGATTTTTTTCAAGTAACATCTCGATCTCCTTGTGTGGAGCCGAGACTTGCGCCTTCTTCTGCAATCTTTATTCTGAGTTGCGCTCTCTACCGGACTCTTAACAGCCTTAAGGGGTTGTCTTTTTCGCCTAAAATAGCTGAAAATAGATTTAGCCTCTAAAACCCCCGCGAAAAGGTTTTAGCTTGTCAGGAGTCCGGGACGTTTGCTGTGGAAGGCGTGTCCCGGCTTTCTGGCGTTTATGGGTAATGTTTACTAATGGCTACAAATCGAAAGAGCGTCAGCTACCGCAATCCGCATTGGCTGACGCTCTTGGTTTTAAGTGAATTGGTTGAGACATAAACTAAAAGCTACCTCAATGTGGAATAACTGCATGGCACTTTCTCCTTGTCGCTTGAATACGACCATTAGCGGCTATTTTCTTAAAAAGTGAAGGTTTGAGAAATAGACCTTCCTTAAAAAATACACTTCTCGTGGCAACGTGGCTAGCGCCTTTGCTCCCAACAGACTTTTATTAATCTCCCTTGTCCTTAATGGAAGAGGGAGTTTCGTTTTGTTGCTGATATTCTTTGGCTGCCTTACTGACAATGTAGGCGACAAGGTTAGCTAGCGGTCTTTCTTCCTCATCTGCCCAATCAGAAATAATCTTGTAGACCTCCTCGGAGAGTGTAACTGTAACCCTTGGTTTAGCCATCAAATCGCTAACAACATTTACTGCTGGCATTAATCATACACTCCGAGTAGCTTTAACCATAAACATAATGTTATACGCATCTATTCGCTGCGATTAGTAATATATTAACACTCATAGAAGCACACTGCATACGTAATAGACGGGCAGCGTACACAGTAATCCTCCACCAATGGAGAAAACAAAATGCTCCTATGTCCTCCAAAGCTCTCTCACAGCTTTGAGAATCCGCAGAACACAAAATATCCGTCACGCCCGCGCAACCGGAACTGGCTTCAGCACCGAGCGATGATAGCTTTTTTGCGCTCACACCTGTGAATAAGTTGCTGTGAAGGGCGATCGCTGTCAACACAAAAAGTTAGAAGCCAGCGCTTCTTGGCAACCAACCTTTTCCGCGCTGGCTCTGGCTCCACTACGAAAATGGAGACTATTTCATCATGCACCCTTTAGGTTATTTTGCCAGCGCCAAAAATGGCACTCCTGACGCTGCTATCCTCTCTGCAATGGTGTCGCGCTACGGCGACTACCTGGAAAGGTTGGACAGCGAACAGAAACTCGCACTCCGAGCCGTTCTTAGCTACTACCTGTTCTACAAACTCAAGGTAGTCAGCGACTACTCGGTTAGTGATGCGATTATCGATGCGATACCGGAATCCACTCAAGCATCTATCAGCAATGTGATTTCGACTCTAGAAGGCATCTCCAGCGACAACGCCGAAGGACTGCTCAAGTTTCTGACCGCCCAACGCAGCGAACTCAGGGCGGTGTTGGGAGAAGCAGCACCCCATAGTCACATTCACCCGATCAAAAGTCAAAAATTAGCTGTTGTTGACCGAATCGCCGCGTTGCAAAAGCAATTGCAACAGATGAGTCGCAATCATCAAACCGAACTTGATACCTTACAGTTACAGATGCAGACGGACTGGGAAGCAGCCAATCGGGAACTGAATAGCCTCAAAGTTTTGGTGTCCTTGAACCATAGCAATGGCAGCAGCGCTTCTCTGGAGACAGCACCAGGAGGGCAGCAGTGATGGTGCATCCACTAAGCTATTTTGTCAGCGCGACTGATGGCACGAATGACGCTTTAATTCTGCACGACCTCGAAGATCAAATCGGCAGTTATGCCGAAAACCTGACCAGTGAGGATAAATCAGCATTCCTTGCCGTCCTCAGCAGGTATTCGTATTTTAAGCAGTGGTTTGAGCCTGATTACTCAATTGGGGCAGCGATCACAGATACGATGCTCTTCTATGACATCACTCAAGACTCTGATGATGAGATCGCCAACACCCCGCCAGAAACAGAAGAAATCTGGGATATCCTTTTGACCCTGGAAGGAATTTCCACTGAAAGCGCTTTCGGGCTACTCCAGTTCATCACCGCGCAACTAAGCGACCAGGCTTACGAGGCAACAACGTTGCCCATGCCCCAAAATTGGCGCTGCTTGGTTGATGAAGCTATGGAGGAAATTGAATACATCCTCTATCTGCAAGAGCTACCGCGAATTAGCTCCGAGCAGTTGGGGTTAAAACTTGTTAGGCATGAAACGGCGCAGCACAGAGTCGGACTGCTGCTGGGTTGCTACATGGAACGGGCTGAATCAGCCATTCACTCGCTCAAACTGACGCTGGAACAGATGCAGCGCTCTGTCGCTACCAGCTCTAGCTAGTGGACTAAATTGACTCGCCATCGGCGGGATAGAGCGCGGTCAAAAAGTAGATTTGGGATGTCAGAATCTATATCGATTCAAGCCGTTAACACGACTTAGAACTGAAATCTAGGCTACATCCCAGCCCAGATGGCAGCGCCAGGGGTGGCTTCGAGTGCGACAGCTGGACGCACTTGCTCATACAAGTCAGGATGCTGTTCTGCCAGTTGAGCTTCATTGAGAGCGGCAGCAAGTACAGCGCCATCCTTGGCGAAAACCGAGTACAGCAGCCCGTTTTGACCTGAAGTGATGGTAACCACGCGCTCACGCGTTACCAAGCGGGTTATAGCTACAGGTGACTCGGCACGTCCAGGGGTTGTGAAAATTACACTGACTACAAGGATGAGGAGAGCGGCGACGGGGATTTGACGCATAATCATTCCTGCTCCAAATGTCATGAATTTGGTGCTAATTGTTGCTAGCAGTATAGCACTACCAAGACCTGAGTTCGGATAAATTCGACTTGAGCGCTCTGCTTGGAAATTTATTCCTTAGTAGGCGTGGTGCAAGATGTAAACTTACTAGGAAAAGTCAGTTCAGCTATCGGGGGTAGTGCAGAGTAATTGCTATTCTGGGGTTTGAGTAGCATCCATGCAGAAAGTTACGCTAAGACCTTGCTGACTGACTGTACCAATTAAACCCTCTAACTTTGACAAGCCTCAAACCCTTGAAATTTCCTTCTTTAAATCCGTACCAAATAACTTACAGGTAAACTGATACGCAATATTCTCCACGAAATGTTAAGAAAATTCAAAACCTGAAATTATTGCTGTGGCTGATTTTTAGCCAAGCGCGTTAGTTTCTGCACAGATGCTACCATAACGCCGGAGAGTGCAAAGTAATTGCTAAGGTCTGCCTTAATCAACACCTGTGATGCCAAGCGCTGCAAAAACGTACAAGACAGCTCTTTTGTTGTGACATAGACTAGGACTGCTTATTTTGTTCAGGACAGTTGGGAGATTTGTTCTCGTCGTAGCGCCCCAACAATGCCATTAGCCAATAGCTGTCGTATGTTGAACGCCGCACCCTCTGAAGAACGAGCTAAGTTTTGGCGCGAGCCAGTGCTGAATAACCTAGAAATGTTACGCGCGACTTATGTCACCCACACCTTCTCACGCCATACCCACGAAGGCTACGCCATTGGCGTAATTGAGGCAGGGGTTGAGGAGTTCACCTACCAGGGGGCAGTCCATAGAGCGCCTGCTGGCAGCGTTGTAGTTATTCATCCCGGAGAAGTTCATACAGGATATGCCGGAACTCCAGCAGGTTGGACGTACAGGATGCTGTACCCAGAGGTCAAGCTGGTTCAGAAAGCAACGTCTGAGCTGGTTGGGCAGGGGCAAGGGCAACTTCCCTATTTCCCCAACCCGGTGATTCACACTCAGCAACTAGCGGCTCAACTGCGTCAGCTCCACGTTGCCATCGAAAATTCGACCTCTGCATTGGAGCGGGAATCTCGTTTCCTCTGGACCCTCGCCCACATGGTAACTCGGTACGCCCAGTACCGCCCCTATTTGGCACCGATTGGGCAAGAGCATCAGGTTGTCCAACGCCTGAAAAACTATTTAAGAGCAAACTACGCTGACACAATCTCTCTGGAACAGTTGGCTCACATTGCCAACCTGAAGCCATTGCGTCTGCTACGAGTGTTTCGTAAGGAGGTCGGGCTGCCTCCTCATGCCTACTTAGTGCAAATCCGGGTCACTCGTGCCAAGGCACTTTTGAGCATGGGACTGACCATCGCCCAGGTTGCCGCTGATACAGGCTTTACGGATCAAAGCCACCTAACTCGTCACTTCAAGCGCCTAGTTGGGGTGACACCGAAACAGTATGCCTTGGGTTGCGGCAAAAACATACAAGATTTACTCATTTAGGTTGCCTAAGCTGGAGATGCACTCAATTGTTGGCTGTGATGACTCGTTTATTTCGGTCGCAAACATTTTCAACGCCGCTTTCCGAGTTGTTGGCGGGCAGCCGAGCGGTTGTGCCGCTGGTTGTGGGTGCAATTCCTCTTGGCATCATTTTCGGAACGTTAGCACCTAGCAGTGGTCTTTCTTTTGCAGGCACCCTGGCAATGTCTGCTTTTGTATTTGCTGGTTCGGCGCAGTTTATCGTACTGGGTTTACTGGCAACGAAGACGGCGCTACCGCTGATTGTGCTGACAACATTTGTAGTGAATTTGCGCCACTTGCTGTATGCCATCAGTCTAGTTCCCCATGTTAGGCATCTGCCCCAGCGTTGGAAGATTCTGATTGGATTCTGGTTGACGGATGAAAGCTTTGCAGTGGCGAGCGTTCGCTACAACCAGAAAGATAGCTCTCCCAACAAGCATTGGTACTACTTTGGGGCTGCCCTGCTGATGTATGGTAACTGGCAACTTTGCACCCTAGTTGGTTTGTCGTTTGGTCAACTGCTGCCAAATGCTGCAAGTTGGCGACTAGATTTTGCCATGTCAGTGACGTTTATCGGGATGATAATTCCCTATTTGATAACTCAGCCGATGGTTGTGACAGTAATAGTTGCAGGGATTGTTGCTGTGTGGACCCATACACTTGCTCACCAATTGGGCTTGCTTGTGGCAGTTCTGGCAGGAATCTTAGCTGGAGTCGGGACGGAACGAATTCAATCAAAAAGGTGGCGCAATGAGTGAACTGTTTCTAATTGGTGGCATGGCACTGGTGACATTCTTAATTCGCTATGGATTGATTGGGATGAGTGGGCGGCTCAAGCTCTCTCCTTCTGTGATTCAAATGCTTTGCTATGTCCCTCCTGCCGTTCTGACTGCGCTCGCGGCTCCTGCCATCCTGATGCCTAGTGGCGATCAGCTAATGCTCAGTTACACCAATGCTCATTTGGTGGGGGCGGTAACTGCAATTCTGGTTAGCTGTTGGACAAAGAATCTGCTGTTGACCATTGTGCTAGGAATGCTGACATTTTTGGGTTGGCAGTGGCTTCTCCAACTCATCTAAGACGCAAGATCAAATGGGGTAAAGGTCTCGCTACCTTTATCTCTAATAAGGGCAGATATGGTGAGGCATTATATTGGGTGCAATCGTAGCTCATTACTATGACAATTGCAGGCTAAAAACAAGTCAGCGCCTGGCTGATGGCGATCAGAGTAGGTACAATACTTCTATTTTCCCCCTAACACTAAGCCCCTAGCCATTGGCAGGGGCTGAAGGTTTATTTTAAATACCAGCCTAATAACGCGGCTAGTGGTTTATCTATGTATCTATATTTTGGTTCACATCGAAGCTTTCCGAAATGGGAAAAACCCCCCTATTTTGTTAGGGAATTTTCCCCAATCAAAGACTTGCTGACTGCCCGATATGAGGAAGAAGGAGAAATTACCTAATCGGGGCAACAGTAGCCCAGATAACTATGAGCTATTCAGGCAATAACCTTGCCCCAATAGGGTAGGTGCAGAGTAATTGCTATTCTCTGCATAAGGCACTTACCTTAGCAGAACCCCATCTAAGAAATTAGGCTGTGTTGACGCAGCGCTGCCACGTCGAACAACAACTCCTCCAATCGAACCAAGGTAGATAAATACCATTCATTGCCTGCTTTCCCAGTCCTAGAAACTCAGCGGTTTATTCTCCGCGCCGCCACTAGAGCCGACGCAGAAGCAGTCAAAGCCATCTTCGCTGACTCTGAGGTGACGCGGTATCATGACCTACCTACCTTCACGACTATCGAGCAGGCACTCGCTGTCATTGAGCGGCGCATCAAACGGTTTGAGGACGGGACTGGTATTCGTTGGGGTATCGCACGCAAACAAGACAACATCCTAATTGGCTCCTGTGGCTTTGACGCGTGGAACAAAGAAACACGCACAGTCGAGATTGGTTACGAACTCTTGAGTGCCTTCTGGGGTCAGGGCATCATGACGGAAGCATTGCAAGCCGTCCTGAAGTTTGGGTTTGAGCAAATGGGTTGGCAGCGCATTATTGCCGAGGTGATGCTGGATAACACCGCTTCCATAAAATTGCTACAAAAACTGAGCTTCCAAGACGCAGGGATATTGATGCAGCATGGCTTGTGGAAAGGGCAGCACCACGACCTGAGGCGGTTTGTACTCCTGAGAACCGACACAGCACTTTACTCTAACCGCACAGATTGATATGGCGCAGCGACCTATTTCACACCCAGGAGAAATTCGCCAACTAACTTGGAGCTACTTTGACTCTAAACATCTGCCCATTCTACTTAAGAGCATCCATTGCTTTCTGGTTCGTTATCCCTTTTTCGGTGGCTAGGAACTGGAAAAACTTTCTCAACGCCACCCGCAAGTCATTGTCAGTGGCTGAATCCCAAACCTTTTTCTTATACCAACTGCGGAAATGGCTATTCACCATGCCCCGCGTAATTTCTTCGAGCTGTTCCACATCTGTGTGTCGGCAGATAAATTCAATGAACATATCTACGATGCCCGTGTGCTTGCGAACCGTCTTCGGGACATATTTCGCTACTAAGTATTTTGCGAACTCAGCGTTGAGAGCATTCATATATTGTCTAAAGGGCGCTCTGGCTTTCTCTGCTGCTTCTAGGGCTTGCAAATAATCATCGAGTTGGTCGCCATGAATAACAACTTTGTCTGTAAAAACCTTCGGCATGGCTGCACCTCCTATTAGTCCTGATTAGCTAACTATTTCCAAGATAGATGTTTAAGGACGCGACTGATGAATCAGTTAGGAGCAGCCCGACACCTGAGGTAGAGTTACCGTACCCATCTGGAAATCTTTCCGCACCGCAGCCCTCCTCACCAACCGCCCTACTTCATCCAACTGTTAGTGATTAGAATTACTTTGGTTGCTCTTAAACTTTTAATAACTCATTAAACTCAAGCAAGAAGTCGCTTAACAGATATGGATTTTGTCGGAACTTGGCTTCTTTATGAAATGGATTTGTGGGATGAGGACTATTTCAATATGGAGGTTCAAGCCTACATTGAAATTGACTCAAACAATCAGGGAGATTTTCAATTCGGTCTAGTGGCGGGAGGACTCCACGGCAGAGTTGTTGATGATGTTGATGTTGAAGGAAAAAAGAGATTTGAATTCACTTGGTCTGGAAACGATGAATGCGATCCTGCTTCAGGTAGTGGTTGGGTCAGAGTAAAGTCGCCAAACATCTTGGAGGGAGAATTTCGGATTCATCAGGGAGATGATTCTACATTTTTAGCCAAGAGAGCTTAATCTTTGTCACAACACCCAAACGGGAAAACCATATAAAGGCTGAATGGAACCGCGACAAACCTTGACAGAGGCTTTGGCGGAGTTGTCGGGGGTTTGTCGCGGTTTTGAAGGAATGCCCACTAAACAACCAGCGGCAGATTCAATCAACGAAGCAATAACTATTGGGCAATTTCAACTAGAGATGTCTATCGACAAGAAGGAACTGGTCCGGCGCGTGTCCCAAAGGGTGAACAAAGGAACTGGCACCGTTGAGGAGATCATCGATGCCACCCTAGAAGAAATCTATTCGTCCCTGAAACAGGCAGAGAGTGTTTCCCTACGGAACTTTGGCACTTTTTATGTCCGGAAAGAGCGAGAAAGCTGGGTCTTCAAATTCAATCCCTCGCAACGTTTGCGCTCGTTGTTTGGCTGGTCGTCCACTTACAAGGGGGAGTTGTAGCGGACTCAAAAACATAGCTGAAAAGGCTTTGTTGCTCTTGTCGAAGTTTGTCGAGATTAGTCGATAGAGGGTAAACTACGACAAACTCCGCGCTTTGCTTTGTCGGGGTTGTCGAAGTTTGTCGAGGTTTTGGCAGAATGCTTACTAAACAACAAGCGGCAGAGTTTCTGGGAGTCAATGTGCGAACGCTAGAGCGCTACACCCAGGAGAGAAAGATCGGCGGACGGTACGAAAAGGGCAAAACTCGCTCGGTTTTGGTTTACGACGAAAAGGAGTTACAAGCGTTTAAAGCGGCGCAGGAGACTACGACCTATAAACCTGCGGTTGACCAAACTCCGACAAATCCCGACAACGATGAAACTGCTTTGTCAAAGTTTGTCGAAGTTTCACAACCACTCCACCTGCTTACGGGATTAGACCACCTAGCAGATGTGTTGAAGGCAATACTTGAGGAGCAGGAGCTTGACCGCAAGAGCGTCCCCATCCATCACAAACTTACCTTGAGCCTAGCTGAAGCCAGCGCTCTGTCTGGAATTTCCCGCCAGCGACTCCGCCAGGCTATCAAAGACGGCACACTCACCGCGCAGATCATTGGTAGGGGCTACCGTGTGAAGCGCACCAGCCTCGAAGACTACGTTGATAGTCTTTGACGAGCATTCGGTCTAAGTTTCGGAACTTGCCCAACTGCTCAAGCTTTCCCCCAAGACTATGCGCTCAAAAGGTGAGCAGTTTTCTGATGCTGGTTTTGTCTTCACCAGGGCTGGAACCAGAAAGCGGGGAGAGGTAGCTTGGGAAATTGGTAAGCGCCAAAAATCACCTAAATTACCGATATCAGATTAGCGCTAGTAATCTTGCGTTTACGTTCTAAGCCCTTGGCTCCCAAATGCTCTGCTAGCACGACGAGTCGGCTCAGATCGGCGGCTGGCTCGTCTTTTTGAGTCGGTGTGGTCGGGACAACGGCTCTGGAGCCAGCTGGAACCAGTTATTTGTCAGAAATCGTTTCTTGTTATTTTATGAAAAGTGACCTAAAGCAAAATATTACATATGGATTTTGAACAATTTCAACAAATAAGTTTAAAAGAATTAAATTGGTATTTTCAATTTATTGAAAAATATGTGGGCAATTATTGGCATCTCCAATTAAGACCAGGAATTGTATTATTTCCGAATATCGCTTTATTTACGGAGACAAAAGATCATTTTATATTAGAGCTATTTGGAATAAGCAAAAACAAAAACGCTCTAAAAGTAAAACTACATAGAGAAACTTCAACTGTAAACTATTTGTCTCAGTCTAAATTAACCGAAGGAGAAAAAGGAAGATTTATTTTGCAAGGCGGTATTAATGGGGGGATTAGTGGATGTTTTATTGGAAGAGAACTAGATTACAAAATTTTAAAAGAACGTTTTCCATTTTGCGATAAGCTACGGAACCATACTGCACAATTCATTCTTAAGGGCGGAGATGGTTTTTATTTTGATTTTCAGGATGAATTTCAAAATTGTTATATGAATAATTGTATCTTAGGCAACAGATTTGGTAATATACATCGGCTGAAACATATATCATTTATATCAATTGTAAATCAGAAAAAAACACTGAAAGAATACCATAAATGGTTTAATGAAATACTTATAAATGCTTTGTTAGAACGAGTTAAAGCACTTATAAAGTTCAACTTTCAGGAGTCTCTAGAAAGTGTCAAACCTTTAGTTGGTACTCGGTTCTGTGCCAGAAATGTTGAACTGTGTTATAAAACTTTACATAACAACTTACACTACCTCAGTTTCAAGCCAATTTGTTTAATCAGAAACAATTCGTTCTATCCAATGTATATAACTGATTTCTTGACACATACAAGCTTGAAGATAGCGAAGTTTATCTAGTAGCTTATCTCCCCATTCCTGGGGAATCTCTACTAGCTGTAATATTAAGTAAGCAATTAAGGTGGCATAAATTTGTATAGCTATCCCATTGACATTCTTAGTAATTAGCTTGTCCAGTTTTAAGTGCATTTTTAAAAACTTCCATAACAACTCAATCCCCCAACGGCAGCGATAAATATTCATCACTTGTTCATCGCTAACAGCCATTGCTCCTGACGGCGGTAAGTTCGTGACTAAACGATACTCTACTTTTGTCTCTAGGTCGCAAAAATTTACGACTCGATACACCCCAGAGTGCTTGCCAGTTCCTACTCGCACTTTTGCCGATTCTTTATCAAAGTCTAGCTTGTAGTTTTGACTAATTCTTAGCACAAAATGTTTAGCCGACTTGGAGGTTTTTCTCAAAAACTTTAAACTAGCAAATCCTCTATCCATGACTCCTATAGCAGTTGGCGGCAAAGCATCTATCATCTGGGAGCCATAATTGTAGTCATGGTCATTCCCAAAGTTAATTAGGTTGTCTGCTGTTGCTTTACTCTCTAAGTTCAAACAGCTAAACAGCTTCACTTGATGGTATCCCTGGAGCCATAGCAACTTGCTAGTTAAAGTAATAGTAGTGGAATCAATCGGGCAAATTGCATAGTTATTGCTGCCAATCCGACCGGACACACGCTGATTCAGCTTTTGATAAATTTGGCGGAATACTTCTTGACTTCGGCACTGACTTGCTTTCGAGAAAGTTGAAATGTCTGCGGCAAATCCTGTGCCGTTCAATCGCTTAAACAAATCCCTCATACTGGTCAAACTCTTATCCATTGCATAACCAAGCCAACATTCAACGAACAGGCGTGTGTTCAGGACTGGATAATCATTTTTAGGTAGGTCTTTTAACAAATCCTTGACAATCTTGGCAAACGAGAGTACCATGCGTAGCTAACAATAATTAATCAGTTACAGCCTAAAAGTTATCACTTTTTGGGCTGCTTTTTTATCGCAAATTCCTAACATTCAACACTTCTGGTTCTGTGCAAACGAATTAGAAGAATCTTATATTTTAGCTGGACAATTCTCTAATATCTTTCTTCTTCCTGGACTTAGAGAAACAACTATTGGGGAATTCATTCATAAAAATCCAGCTATTATAAAACAAGCTTTTAGCTGCAAATCATTTTTGTACGAACCAGAGCTTAAATGGATTGAAGGAAATCCAGATCCTACAGAAACATCAATAAATCCAGACTTAATGGTAGAGTTAAGCGATGGGTCTTTTGATATTTACGATTTAAAAACAGCGGCGATTGATAAACAAAGTATTACAAAAGGTGGGCATCGCAGACGGCGATTTATAGATTATGTTCAAGAAGGTATTGCTCAACTTGTAAACTACAAAGAGTATTTTAAATTTGAAAAAAATCAGCAGCTTGCTCAACAAAAATATAAGATAAAAGTTTCCGAACCTACTTTGATTCTTGTAGTAGGAAATTATGATAATGCAGAAAAAGAAGAAATTAGAGAAGCTAGTAGAACCCTTCCAGAAAAATGTTACATCATTGACTATGACACATTGAATGCAATGTTCTTCAACGCACAGTGACCCACAATCAAACGCTTGAATTTATTGCTGCCAGTCTAAAGGAACCCTAGCCCCGACCATCGGCGATTCTGGCATCACTGCTCACTCTGCTATCGGTGACGAATCAAGAGTAGCCGATTATAGCCCAAAGCGGTAAGGCGGCAGCAAGCATAAGCAAAAATCATAGTGAAGGGACCAAAGCCTGATTCTCTCGTTGCCGAATTGATAAGCATAGGTTAAGTGGGGGTTTACGGGTTCAATCTGACAACGAAAAACCAGTGGTTTTACCCCCTTGTTACACGAAATACGCCTTTCGTGTACTGCTGCACTAGGGCTTATCTGTAAAGTCAATTTTGTAAAGTTTTCTTACAGAAATCACCAGTTTGCCTAAAAAGAAAGGCGTAGTCTTGATTAATACATTAAAGCTAAAAATCGACGATTTTGTGCTTTGCAGACACCTCACTAAGGATTTTCAGGACATGGATAGCGTTCTTTTCTGGAATGAAGTGGCACTTCAAGCGGTTGCCAACGACCACTCCGGTTCCCCTGCTCCTGGACAGCAGGGTGGTCCGACTTTCACCGCGCGTGCATTGGCCATTATCCACGCCGCAATCTACGACACGAGCAACTCGTTTGCCCGCACTCACAATCTGTATCACATAATTGAGGAGCCCCCAGAAGGCGGTTCTATAGAATCTGCTATCACGGGAGCGGCCATGGCAACACTGATGGCACTTTACTCCCAACAGTCCGATTTCCTTAACGAATCCCTCGAGAAGTTCAGGCAGCAGGTGGAAAGTATCGACCAGCCCAGCTTCGAGCTTGGCCAAAGTATTGGTCAAGCCATCTTCGAGTCTCGGCAAGATGACGGTTCGGATGAAAATCGACCACAGAGCGGTGGAGGTGTTAGAGAAAGTGCTTTCCTGAACACAATTAGCGCATCTGGCAATGTTTCTGAGGTAATACCGGGGATGCACGCCCCCGATCCGTTGAACCCAAATCAAGGACTTTATGCTCCGACATGGGGTAATGTTCGCCCTTTCGTCATCCAGAACATTCGTGATCTTCGCTCTCCGGCTCCTCCAATACTGGATTCCCAGGAGTATAAAGACGCTTTCGATGAGGTAAAGAGTAAGGGAGCTATTCAGGGAACGGCGCGCTCTCCAGAAGAAACCAATATTGGTTTGTTCTGGGCTTATGACGGTGCAAACCTAATCGGCACACCGCCTCGTCTTTACAACCAAGTCGGAAGAGTAATTGCAGAGAGACAAGGCTTCTCTCAAGAAAAGAACGCTCGCTACTTTGCTTTGCTCAACTTGGCGATGGCAGATGCCGGAATTCAGTGTTGGGACACCAAATATTTCTATAATTTTTGGCGTCCTATCGTCGGTATCCGCAACGAAATGGATGCAAATCGCAGAGTTTCAAAATGGCAACCACTTGGCTCTCCTCGATCCAACAATCCGCCAAGCAGTGAAACACGTGGCCTCGATTTTACACCGCCGTTTCCGGCTTATACATCTGGTCATGCAACGTTTGGTGCGGCATCGATGACAGTCATGAAACTATTCCTCGAAGAGCAGGGATGTGATCCCTATATGGAGATTGAGAATTTTGTCTCCGACGAATTGAATGGAGAAACAACGGACACCAATGGAGACCCACGTCCAAAGGTTCCTATGACATTTAACCTTGATAAAGCCATTCAAGATAATTTAGAAAGCCGCGTCTTCTTGGGTGTTCATTGGCGGTTCGATGGCACCGCAGGAATACAGTCTGGGGAGCAAATCGCTCAAGAAGTATTCAGGATGGTAGCGACTCCCGCTTAACCACAACCTTATCACCACAATTTAGTTGTACGTGCTGATAGATTTGGCTATCGGCGCGTTGTTCTTCCTTCAACTTTGCAGAGCCATAGTTAACCAGAAGTTCGGCCTATTTGTCTAACTTTTAATTGAGCCACCTGAATCCGGCCCAAAAGTAGCGGTGCTATTGTTAGTCCATATGCTATGGCATGGTTGTGGGTATAAGTTGGTCAACGATGGGCATGACACGCGCTCTATTCAGCATTATCTGGGGCACAAGAACATTTAGCATACCATTCGCTACAAAGAGTTGTTTACAGGCTGTTTTAGCGATTTCTGGCAAGACTAAATTCCTTAATAACCAAGG
This sequence comes from Chroococcidiopsidaceae cyanobacterium YX2bin18, assembly GCA_030446505.1. Lineage (GTDB taxonomy): Bacteria > Cyanobacteriota > Cyanobacteriia > Cyanobacteriales > Chroococcidiopsidaceae > JAHHHE01. The sequence continues at coordinate 26,660 of JAUJND010000034.1, forward strand.
TTTTCCGTTACTGAGACTAAGTCTTTTAGAAGTTTTCTGCCTTCAAAAGTTTTTGCAACACAACCGCAAATATCATAGTAGAGCAGCTCTATGACCCTCAGATCATAGAAACTAGTACAACTTCATATCAAGATATTTCAAGCAACTCAACAGGTTTAGATCACTATCTAAATACGTATGGATTGGAGTTATGTTGTTGACGACTCACATCTTAGTTTTATTACTACTTAAGGGACTACCCCTGACTAGGGGTATCTTTAGTTGCGGGTCACAAACTCAAACAAGTCTAGTTACAAAAACCATTGCTAGAAATAGCAACCTATACTTGCTGGAAACTTCAAATCTTAAGGTGGAGTTCATGAAAAAACCAGGGATGTCAGAATTTCCGTCAGCTCCAAATCTCTTGCGAGTGAAGTTCAGTGATGCGATAACTTCTGACACACTCCAGATGCTTCATACTACAGGGCTAACAGATAAAGTGCCGCACAACATCAGAGAACTCATTCATGCTGCTGGCGGAGAAAGGATCTCTAGCGTCTATCAGCTGTCATTGGAGGAAATTAACCACGACAAGTATGGATTTGCTTGCGAGTTCAAGCTTTATCTACAAGACAAGACTGATGTAAACGCAGCAATTGAAACTTTGAGGCGTTCCCCACTTGTCAAGAGCGTGAAGGCTGTCAGGTTTCAGCAGTCTTTGTGAAGAGACCTTTTAGTTAAGTCTCTGATTTGTAGCCTCAAGAGCTGCGACGACGTTGATTAATCCCTCGCCATAGAACAGATCGCCCTTTCCACTTCCAAGCGGCGTCGCCGTTTCACGGATGATTTTGTAAACCTCTTCAACGGGTAGCCTTTCTCCATTGCGCAGAGTTCGGCTTACAATTAATCCGGCAAGCCCTGTAACGAACGGCGTTGCCATTGACGTTCCTTGCAAGTATAAATATCCATTGTCCTTGTAAGTGCTGGCTATCTCAACACCAGGTGCCATGACGAACTGATTATATGCTGAGCCATAGTTTGAGAAACTCGCTCGGTTCAAATTTGAATTGATAGCGCCCACTGCAAGTGTTTTTGGATTTGATGCAGGATAGCTGGGAGCGCTAGAGTTTTCATTACCGGTGGCTGCTAATACACAGACATTGCGGTCATAAGCGTATTGCAGCACTTCCTCGTATGATGAGTCTGGTCCACCAAGGCTTAAGTTAATGACATGGGCTCCAGCGTCAACTGCAAACTTGATCCCAGCATCAATGTCTACGTCAGTGCCTACCGATGTCTCGCGTCCTTCAAAGTTGTCGAACACTCGAAACATAACGCGAACAGGAAGAACCTTGCCTCCCCAACACACACCTGCAATACCGCGAGCATTGTTCGATTCGGCTGCACTAATGCCTGCGCAATGAGTGCCATGCCCATCCTCGTCTTGGGGCTCAAAATCACGGTTTCGGTAGTCACCGAGAAGCTCATAGCGTGAACCTCCACTGCCTTGAAAGTCAACAAAGTCTTCTCCCGGCTTTAGCTTAGACGCTAGATCCTCATGTCTTAGATCGACACCTGAGTCGACGATGGCAAGGACCACGTCTGGATGACCTATTTCAATTTCCCATCCCGCTTCACAGCCGATGATTGCAGGTCCCCATTGATAACCGTAGAACTCATCACTGGGACGCTGGAAAACCTCTGCAATAAAGTTAGGGCGGGCGTTTTCGACAGCGTTTGAGGTACGAAGCTCATCGCAGACCCGAAGCACATTTACATCTCTTTCAAGCGTGATTTTGTAAATTCTTGATAGGCCATACGCATCCTCATCCTCCTGGTATTCAGCGGAGATGGGTGAACTTGCGAGGGTACGGAAACCGACTCCAGGGAGTGCTGCACTGATAACTGTTCTTGGAACAAAGACACGTGCAATTGAGCGAGTGCGCAGGTCCAAGCGCTGAAGAACACCGTCAATACTAGCATCGCTGAAGCTAGTGGTTGCAGCCGAGGCACCAGCAACGACATTGAGATAATGTGGCAGTTCATCGTTTCTAGCTTCTACCACGGTTTTCAAAATCAGCTCATTAGGAACGTAGTTTGGAGAACGCTTCACGAGTCTTCTAGGACCTTGCTCACTTCTTGGGTTAAACATGGAAGCTCCCTGAATTACTAACTAAGGTCAACTCTACTACTCCAAACTCTTAGGCAAAAGGTTTCTACAGAATTTGTGATAATGGGGGTAAATGAGCATCGGAACAGAAACATACACTAAGGCTGTAACATATGCTAGTTAAGCATTCCAACCATCCAATCTCAATGACCCTTATTGGCTAATTAATAGCTTTAAAGTTTTCAGCCGTCGCGTGGCACTTGGTTGCAGCTTCGCTACTTTTGCCCCAACTTACGAAAACTCTGGTTCTAAAAACTATACTTTTTCAATCAAATCTCTAATTTCTACTAAACCAGTATAGTTAGTAAAAATTCTCTTTATTAGCCTCAACATCAAAACATAGTTATAGTTATCTAATATTTTTTTCTCTGGAACGCCCTGACAGATCTTAGAACTTATTTTATTTGTGACATAAGCTATGAGGTCGGATACAGAGCTGTAAAATAATGCTGCTTTTATAAAAAAGTGAGGATGTTTGCAGATTGAAATACACTTATTTTGTTTCTCTATGAATTGAACTACTCCCGTTTCATGTTTGTTTATTAATTTTCCTGCTAACTTTTCACTGATTGTCTCTGGGGTAAAATCAGCTTCATAATAAATATGAAATATAGTATGATCTTGAAATGCAGGTAAACAAAAGGCAAAGCTATTCCAAAAGAGATTAAAATAAATTTCTTCCTGAGTAAGCTCTTCTTGACAGAGTTGATTGGTAAGGGTTTCTTTATCCCTTGAGAAAGCTACAGCCAGCATTGGTACTTGTGAGACAATAGTAGCGTACTCATCTAAAAAAGTAGTTCTCTTTTGTCCTAAAATTCGATTTCTGCCAAAGATTTCTACAAAATGAATTGATTCAATTTTATACTTTTTTACTAAGTTTTCAAGTAATTTTTCGATTTTTGTTTGTTCTGTTTTTACCATGCTTAAAAATACTAAGCTAATACAGCTGTAATTTTTCAGGCAAGATTCATCTGAAACTATATCTACTATTTCTCCTTCTTCGGTAACAAGTTGAATGTAATCATTAGTATAGAAGCCTGTTTTCAAATGTAGTGCTAAAGATAATGGAGTCCTGACCTTTAGCGTTGATGGTTCTACTAATAACCGATAAAATTTATATTTTTTACTTTCCTGTTTCATTGATTTTAATTGACTTTACTTTCGTTTTAATCACTAGCTATCTCATCGAAAATGTAGCGCTGAATGTGGGTGCTTTAGGTTGTACGCTACCTTGTGTACTTGTAGTAAGAGGGTGATTGCTAGAAAGAAGAAAGAGCCATCCTCTTGGACCAGCTAATTATTGCTAGCTGGAGTCTCATCGTCAAGGGTTCGCTCTGCGCGCCTTGACGCTCCGCGTCTTTGATAATGAGGTAGCTGCAATAGAATTGTGGGTAGGGGAATGGTTTGCAATAAGCTTTATTGTTGACAAGTGGCTGAAGCCCTTTTCCAACGTGAATTTCCACTTCTCCTCCAGATGCCTACACAATTTCTTGGAGTGTTGCTGTCAGTCTGGGGGATACCCTGGCCCCTACCAGAGACGACGAAGCCATCTGTGCCTACTCTGCTATCAGTTACGAATCAAGGGTAGCCGATTATAACTGAAATCGGTAAGGCGGCAGCAAGTATAAGCAAAAATCATCAAACCTGGCTCAAAGCCTGATTCTCTCGTCGAGCGGGAGTTGTAAGCATTGATAAGTAAAGCTTAAGTGTGGCTGAGTGGGGTGTCAGCGGCGAAAAGGGCAACGCCACCTCTAGGGTTTCAGGCTTTACACTATCTTTTCGCACTTTGACCGTATAATCCAAAATACGTTGAGATCAAAATTTAGGCTCAAAAAATAGAGTACCGTGAAAAGCGATCGCTATGGGCAATCGGAGCGATTGTCAGCTGAACAGATAAACCTGCTATTTACTGAGGGACTGATTACACCACGCGATCGCGCTTTGTTTGGAGTCTGTCTCTATACAGCGTGTCGCATCAATGAAGCCTGTACCCTGCTCACAACTGACGTAATGGGAATTAAGGGGATTAGAAACAAGATTCTGATCCGCAGTATCAACACCAAAGGCAAGCAGGACACCAGAGAAATCCAGATTCACCCTAAACTCAGGGGCTATCTGGAAGCCTACCAGCCAGATATTAAAAAGGAACATCTATTTCCTGGTCGGCATGGGCGAGGACATATTCACAAAGCCAGCGCTGACAAAATTCTTCGAGATGCCTGTGAGCGTGTAGGACTGGAGGGGGTCAGTACCCACAGCTTCAGGCGTACTGCTCTCACTCAAATGCATAATGCAGGTGTGCCAATGAGACACATTCAATCTATATCTGGGCATCGCACCCTTGCAGCTTTAGCCCGATACTTGGACGTGACGGATGAACAAAAGCAGAGCGCGATCTTTTCTCTCAACTTCTAGCAGCGCTTTGGAGAATGCCTACTTGAGGGGCTATCGCTATGAGCTTTGCTCAATCGGGAAATAGAAAAGCTACTGAATCAAGTGAGTAAGCTAGGCAAGTGACGATACAAAAACAATGCCTTAAGTTATCAAATTTGCAAGATGCCAGACAATCGATTGAATCCAATCATTATTAAGTCAGAGCTGGAGAGTTTAATTAAGAATGTACAGCCAGTGGAACCTGATTTAGCCAACAGGCTGAAGCAGATTAAACGTTCGATTAAGAAATTTGTGCCTGCTGAAATAATGAGTAGAAAAATTTTGGCAGATTTTTTGAGTGAAGTTTTTGAAGATTCTAAGCTATATCTCACCTTAAGCATATGTACTGTAGAGGAAAAGCAAGAAATTTTTGAAAATTTAACCTGCTCAGAAAAATATTGGTATGAG
>JAUJND010000035.1 GCA_030446505.1 Chroococcidiopsidaceae cyanobacterium YX2bin18
ACGGCTTCCTTTTGGTTGCCTTGAAGCGGTGGATCGATCTTGATCTGACGCATGACAGAAAATGGCAGGGTGAGGAGCGCATAATCAGCATCAAAGGACGAGCCGTCTGCACAACATACAGTGACTCCTGTAGCAACGCTCTTGACCTCTTCTACAACCTTGTGCAAATGAATCGGAGAAGATAAAGCAGCAGCTAGTTTTTCGGGTAATCGGCTATTCCCACCTGCAACTTGTAGTGGTTTAGAGCCACGCTCTTGGGCAAGCTGGTCGTTTTTCAACCCCCATAATGCAGAAGCTGTGGCGATGCTGTTCATTGAAGGCGGAAAGATATCCATCAGGCGGAGTGCTTCCTCTGAGGCTCCTTGAGCCAGCAAAAAGTCTTTGAGAGAAATATCGAGATTCCTGTACTTCTGTGCAATCCAGTCCGTTGGCGTTTTGAGAGGATTATGCGGACGTAGATAATGTGTCATCAAAGCAGGGGGTAGAATCTGCCTTTCCGAGTTGGCTAAACGATTAGCCTGGGAGGATGCCCATTGTTTCGGTAAAACAAATTGACCATTGACATGAAGTAGCACTTCCTTAGAAGGTTTGGGTTGAAGCTCAAGAGGAACATTGTAGCGAGCAGCTAGCTTCAATAAACGGGAGTATTTCTCACTCAATACTTGGGATCCGGCTTCTGGTTTTCCTGGTAAATCGTCTAAAGTGTGAACACGCCCGCCAACGCGATCGCGCCCTTCCAATATAGTGACTGTAACTCCTGCCCTTTCTAAGAGTAATGCGGCATATAAGCCGGATAACCCTGCCCCCAGAACTAAAACAGAGGGTGATCGTCTGGCAGTATTCGCCCTCACCAGGGAATTTTGAGAGGTGAGGTTGAATAGTAAAGCGCTTAGACCTATCCTTGCGAGGAATTGGCGGCGCTTGAGTAATTCTAAGGACATTAATCTAACTTCCTGTGATAGACATGGTTTTGGTCACTAACATTATTAAATTTGCTAACGTTTCATCTGATTCTGCCTCCACTCAGATCCCTCTGTGAAGCCTCGACGGTAGTAAAGAAAAATACTGAGCAACCAGTGTTGAAGCGGAGGAAAGCACTTCAGTGAGCCATTCCTCCAGCCCAAGCAGTAGAGCTTGTATAAGAAACCCATTCGTTGAATATGCATTGTACATCTCCAATTACTTACGTCTGACTGCATGCTGTTGTTTGGCAAATGCACTACTTCCAAACTAGTTAATCTCAAATTAGACAATCACACCTCTCGCAGGTAAAACAGACCGCGATAGCACAGCAACTGCACCGTCTGAGAAACGGTCTTAGGCTAGGAAATGCTGCGATCACTCAATTTGTCGTCCTACCATCTCTTTTTTGAGCGAAAGTTGGGCGTACTCGTAGAACACACATCGGTAGCGAAGAAGTTTCATAACTTTTACCTGTTTTAGTTAAAGAGTCTGCCTTGATGAATGACTGCAAATTGCAGTACTTCACAGATATATCAATGAAAACGGTTAGAGAAGTTCGGAACTTCTTCGGGCAAAGGAACTGAAGTTGTTCGCAAGAGGTTGCTTCATTGCGGCGAATTATGCTTTCTATTGAATGACTGAAATCCCATCATCGGTTTTACAATCCGCTTGAACTTTCGGTTTTCATGCCTGGAGAAGCGATCGCCGTATATTCATCAGCAAAGTGAATTCACTGCCAAAGTTGAGCCATTTTGCAGCGAAATCGACGGATTTGTCCGCGCCTAAACTGGGAAAAAATGCCTCCTGCAAACGGAGTACTACTCCAGAAAACTCCACGAGCTATCTCCACATTTTCCTCACTTGAAAATATTCTTTAACATTGGAAAAACCAACGGTGATCGTGCCAATTTGCGCTCTTCTAACTTTCTATTGCGCCCAATTCCCGCAACGTCTCTTTTTGTGCGTCCGTTAATCCCGTCACGCCTAAGATATTCATTCCTTCATAAGGACGATCAACAGTCAAGACTCTGAAACATTCACCGATGCCGCTATCCCAGAGACGAATTGTGCCATTCTCACTGCTGCTGACTATCCAACGCCCCTCTGGATCGAACGCCACCGACCGAATCGGACTCGTATGCCCTTGCAGAGTACTGATATGGATTCCCTGCTCTAGATCCCAAAGTTTGAGGGAGGAATCGAAACCGCCACTGACGAGCAGCTTCCCTTGGGGATGAAAGCTGATGCTCACAACCGGGCGGGTATGTCCCTGCAAGGTTTGAAGGCACTGCCCGGTTTGCAGATCCCATAACTTCACGGTACAGTCATCACTGCCACTCGCAAGCCTCCGAGCTGCGGGGTCAAACGCGATCGCCTGCGCCTGTCTCGTATGTCCTTCTAGGGTCAGGAGACACTGGGAATTACTAACATCCCAAAGCTTCACGGTTCCGTCCTCATTGCCACTGGCTAAACATTGCTCGATTGGACTAAACGCCACGGCTGGAATCCAGTTAACTTCTAGTTCAATGACTCGCAGACATCTACCAGTCCGGACATCCCACAGGCGCACAACTCGATCGATACCAGAACTTGCGAGCAGCGACCCATCTGCACTAAAGGCAACTGAACTCACCCAACTATGAGTGCGAAAAGCGCGTAAAAATTTGCCACTCTGGACATCCCACAGGCACACAGTCTGATCAAAACTCCCGCTTGCCAGCAGTCGACCATCTGGACTAAAAGCCACAGATGAGATGCGGTCGGTGTGTCCTTGCAAACAACTCAGACAATCTCCGGTCTGCACATCCCACAACCGCAAAGCTTTGTCTCCATGACAGCTTGCCAGCCTTCGCCCATCTGGGTGGAATACGACGCAGAAAACCATTTTAGAGTATCCCTGCAAGGTCTTGATGCATTGTCCAGTTTGTGCATCCCAGAGGCGGATCGATTGGTTTAAGGCAGCACTGACTAGGACAAGCCCATCGGGGCTGAATGCGAGCGATTGCACCACAGCCGTATGCCCCAGCAAGGTACGATGACATTGCCCAGTTTCAACATTCCACAGCTTAATCGTCTGGTCTTCACCGCCACTGGCTAACGTTTGACCAATGCCTGACGGCAAGCTATCGCTAACGGGGCTAAAGGCAAGCGTCCAGGCTGCGGCATGGTTGTGCCCTTGCCAAGCCGCGATCACTTGCCCAGTGTGAGCATCCCAGAAGCGAATCGTGTGATCGACACTCGAACTTGCGATCTGCCGTCCATCTGGGCTAAATGCCACCGCTAACACCCCTTGCGTGTGTCCCTCAAAGATATGCAAGGTCTGCCCTGATGGAACATCCCATAACCGGATGGTGCAATCGCTACCCGTACTAGCTAAGCGATAGCTTCCGTCTTGGTGAGGAGAAGGATAAAAGGTAAGCGCGGACACCCAGCCCTGATGTCCTTCCAGGGTTTTCAGACATTTAAGTGTCTGCATATCCCAGATTTTGATCGTTAAATCTTCGCCGCTACTAGCAAGAAGGCGACCATCTGCACTGAGGGCAACACTCAAAACTGCACCCGTGTGTCCATGTAATTCGCCTCGAACTCTTCCAGACGGAATATGCAACAGTTTCACGATTCGATCTGCATTGCTGATGATTAGAGTTTCACCATCTGGACTGAACACGAGCGAGTTGATCCAGGACGCAATTCCCCTAAAAGTCGCGGTTTGTTGTCCATCTTCCACTCGCCACACATCGACTTCACCGCTATCGTGACTAGTGGCAATGTGTTTCCCGTCAGGACTAAAGGCAACGCACAAAATATCGCTAATCGATTGGGTGAAAATAGAGTGGCTCAGGTCAGCATGACTGAAATTCGTTCCATGCAAATTCACCATCCGGAAATCTGCCTGCCAAATCGTTAAATTTGAAAAGTCCATATGTGTCAGATCTACTCCCATCTGGCGTAGCAGATTGATGACATTTCCAGCAAAGTACCCTGGCTGCAATCGTGCTTGTAATTGCTGAACCTTCAGTAATTGCAGCAGCAGATTCTTTAGATTTTCACTGCCACCTTGCACGTCTAGTAGCCTCGCCAAAATTGGCTGCACAATGATCCGTATTTGCGCGTCTCGCACATAGTCTTTTGCCTGCGCCTTTAGCAGAGCATGGCTTCTGAGGTAGACGATCTGCGCCTGCTCCACTTCTTGGCAAGCTTGTTCAATTAATTGTTCTGTAACATATTCCATGACTACAGGCTGCTGAGTATAGCTGATGCAGTCTAACTTCCAAAGCGCTGTGGGCTTTGCTGAGGGCGGCTTGATTTTTTCGATTAGCGATCTTCGGTCGAGCGATACCAATGCATCCCGCAACGCTACCTGAGAAACTGAGGGCATGAGATCTGCTTGTAGCTGTGCTGCGGTTAAGCCCCGATTGATTGCTAACCAGTACATTACTTGCCGTTCTAATGAACTGAGACGATTGAACTGCTGTGTTAGCAAACCGCGAATGTCTTTAAACAACAGCGTCTCTTGGGCTAAAAAGCTGCAATATTACCATCAAATAACTCTTTGATCGGCGTTGCCACAATCTCTAATGCCAGTGGATTACCCTGGTAGCGCTCTAATTAATTCCCCGCACTTGGTGGTTGTGCTGGGAAAGTAAGCCCCTTCGTCGCTAAAATTGTGTTCTCCTTCCTCGATCGACAAACATTCAGCCAGTAATTCGTATAGCGGCGGTTGGTCCTTCCTGGACGGCAACCTCTGCCGGAATTTCGCGGCTCGTCAGTAAGATGCTACTCTGATGTCGTCCTTGCCCCAACTGCTGAAACAGCCAACCATAATCTTCGTAGCCTGCTCGGTAAGTACCCACCAATTCGCTACTTTCAGGACAAAACCGCCTTCAACGTTATCTAGAATCAGTAGGCAGCGACAATGGCGCAACTGCTCTAGCAGCTGACGCATCGTGGCATCGAAGCCATAGTGGAAGTGATGATCAGGGCGCGATCACACTGATCAACTCTGTGAGAAAATCAACAAGGGGCGGAGCCTGCCGCAGCAATCGCCACATGACAACCTCGAACTGATCAGCATCAGCAAGTTGCTGTGCCAATTGAGTCACTAGCATCGTTTTGCTTGATACCACCCATACCGACGATGGCGACCAATCGACAATCTTGCATCACCCACTGTCTAGCGTGGCGAGTTGTGCTCGTCGTCCGCAAAACTGGGAAACATCAGGGTGCTTCTCCCCAGTCCACACGGTTGTTCTGCGGTAACCTAGGTAGGCTGCGTATTTGCTGTTGTTGAGCATACTGGTGTCACAGCCTCAAAAATTTAGTTTTGTCACCTGAATCCCTAATTTCGCGATAGCAATTTCCACAGTTCTGCGCCAACGTCTTTGATGTAGCTGTACTCGTGATTCAGTTCCCCTTCGCTATCTTTTCGTAAGGCTGCTTGTTCCAGGCTCTCCGAAAAATATCGATTTGCAGTGTGCTCAGGGATTGGGGTGCTGGAAGCTTTCGTGACATTTTCTAATGCTTCCTCAAGTGTCATGGCTAAAACTCTTCTAAAAAGTAAGGTTTACCGAGAAGTTTCTAAAGTTCCAACTATTTTTAAGTGGCAACTTATTATTCAACAACAGCAAGGCTTTGTTTGTTTTCGCAACAATCCGAACTTTCACGAACAACCTCAGATCCTTCGCCCGAAGAAGTTTCGAATTCTTCTAACGTTTTCATTGATATATTTGAAGTACTGCACTATGCAGCCAAAAAACACAAAAAGTTGGATGAGTCACATCCAGTAAGGCGGACTTTTTAGCTAAAGAGGTAAAAAGCCATGACACTTCTTCGCCATCGAGGTATGTTCTACGAGTACGCTCAACCTTGGCTCAAGGAAGAGACGGTAAAACACAATTGACATAGATCGTTTGTCACTCAAAACATTGATGGAGATTAAATCTAGGGAAAATGCGTTTGATTCAGTCTCATATGCCAATAGACCGCAACATGAATACGATCATGAACACTGTTACAAACGGAGGGTAATGATGTCAGTTCAAACACTACATTGAGTTGGGATCAATTGTTAGAATTTGCTCAAAATAACACTCCTGCTCGACGAGTGCGTAGACCCGGACAATCGCCTTCTACTGCACCGATTCCAACCAGCTTGCATAAACTTCCTCCAGAGAGTCTACCGCCTGTTTTGCTCTATCGGGATACAAATTCTTGGTGTCCTTTCTGTGGAGCGAGTTTGGTTTACTTTTTAGAAGAAAAAGAAATTCCGTTTGCAACTGAGTTTATTGATTTGAATAATAAGCCGAAATGGTACGCCGATCTTGTTCCGTCAGCGCTGGTTCACTGCGGCTAAGCTCGAAGGTGAGTTATAGCTATAGTCGATGATGTTAGGACGTAGCATCTTTAAGAACAGATTCTATGGTTTGCCGGAAGGGAGCCAGAGCTAGATAAACCCTTGCGAACCCGACTTTTAAGCCAAGCCCAACACTTCTCAATCCGATTGAGGTCTGGAGAATAAGGGGCAAGTACAACAGGCGACAGCCAGCAGACTCAATCAGAGCCTCAATGCGCCCACCATGATGGAATGTAGCGTTATCGAGAATCACCACCTGTCCTGGTTCCAGCACAGGCACTAAGCAGGTTTCGAGCCAAGTCTCGAACACGATACGGTTACAAGCACCTTCCAGCGTGAATTGCGCATGAGTTGACGTTGGCAGCAAGCTGCAATCATGTTGACTCGCCCCGCTCTTCGTCGGACTTTAGTGCCTCAAAGCGCACTCCGCGCTCACACCAGCCGTAGCCATAATCATCGCGTTCGTCCATCCCGGATTCATCCACATATATCCGTTGTGCCAGGGGAACGTCTGCCAGTTGAGCTACGTAGGTGGCACGTTTGGCTGCATTCCGTTCGCGGTAGCCGTACGTCTTTTTCGACCTGCCGATTTTTGTCCAATGCTCGTGAGATGGTTCGAGCGCTGATATTACCTTCCCACAGTGCTGCCATCTCGGCTTGTGTTTTCTCCCCATGCAGTTTTGGCAAACTGAGTGAACTTGTCCCAATCCGTGATTTTGTCTGGCTGTGCGATGGGGGCGATTCGACTTTGCCTGGTAGTCTCCGGTCTCAAGCTGCTGCTTCAGCCACAAGTCACTGTGCTGCGACTGAGTTGGAACACTTTCAGCCGCTTCGCTTTCTCTTCATCCCATCTAGCTCCATTGCTTGAATGACTTTTTTGACGCAGGTCGTAGCTATAGGGTTTTGACATCAACTGGTCGGGGAGCTTGAATTAGGCTTCCTTCAGTCTATGTCCTATAAGTCTTGGCGACCGCCATAGTTTATGAGTCGAAGAACATTCTGCTGGCTTTAGAAGCGATTTAGTGATTCGCCGCTGCTTCCTGCTGATCCCGAAGAAAACGCGATCGCTCTTCTCAGTTAATTGAAGATGCCGAAACGAACGGAGCTAAGGAAGTTGGTTACAAATTCTTGCTGGGAAAAGCCTGCTGATGCGGATGAGTTAGCAAGCTTACAAGCATCCTTTGAAGCAAAGACCAGACGAACTTGAGCAAACCTTAGCAAAATACCCAGGTTCCTACTTTTTCTGGGTACGTTTAGTTTAGTGGATATTATGTATGGTTCTGATCTCGATCGACTAGCGGCAAGTCTACCTGTGTATCGGGACTATCATATCAAGGGCAATCCACGATTTCCAAATCTCAACGCTTGGCTTGCAGCCTTAAATGAGCGTCCTGCTTATGGTCGAGTTAAAACAAGATGCTGCAACATTCAATCTTCTGATGCGCCGGGTATGGGTTCTAGAACCGAGCGCCCAGCCTTTACCGTTAGATCCTGTCCTGAGTGAAACAATTCAATATCGAGCAGAAGCGGCAGAACTTAAGTGACAACCTGAGCTGCGATCGCTGATATTCTCAAAAACTCCGGGGCGCAAGTTCTAGCTGCGAATGGCGATATCTCAGCCGTCAAAGATGCGATCGAGTTTCATCTCAAGCTACTTGCAGACTACTTACTGCATGGAAATAAAACTCAACTCCCTTGGGGTCGGGTGGATAGGAAAGAGAATCTCGACCCGTTTTCTTCTGCGGTGGGGAGCGATCGCCTTGCCTACGTGAGAAATCGAATCTGTGCGCCTCGTGACATGAGTGCAGGTGCAGCAACCGCATTTCGAGCCGCTGCAGATAAAGTGTTGGCATCAATCTATTAAATAAAGTTTAACGAAGTGTAAAAACTAGCGCTTGTAACTCGATACTTTCTCACAATGAAGTATTGTTTAAAGTGCTTAGCTTGTTAACTGTTTCATGACTTAATACGATTTTGATGTTAGCCCGACTCGAATTTATGCTCTTCATTAGCTTGGATTCTTATGACTCATTTCCAGTGTCATTTTGCCCTACTGGAAGACACCTTACTACCTGTTTTTCCCTGAAATTTCAACTTCAAGGCGCGGTCATCGTATTAGCTTGTTAAACGTGTTGGATGTTCAGGATAAGGTATTGGCGGCAAACTTCGGATTCAGAGCAATTGGCGAGACAGAGTTTCCTATTGGTCCCCACGCGCTTTGAGCCTTCAATGTTTAAGTTTATATCTGAAACTACAATTTCCTATTCAGGAATTCTCATTCATCCAAAAGCAAGATAGCAAAGGTGAAAAGATCCAACGATCATTCTAGGCTGTCTTGTAGCAATTATTAATTCACAAAGTGAAAACAGGAGAAAGCGATGTCAGATAAAAATACCAACAAACCTACGACTAAATATGAATCCCTAGAAGACCTCAACTTAATAAGTTTATGGTCGCAAAGTAGAAGTAATTGGAGTTCAATTATTAAAGAGAAAATCCAAGCAGATATCAACCAACCGATCACAGAAGAGGAATCTAATACAAGCAAGGTAGTCTTTTTCGGAGTTTTAGCAACTCTAGCTTTATTAGTTGCTACTATGTGTAGTCAAGCTTCAGAAATTTATCGGTCAGTGCAAGAGGTAGGCACAAATTCATTTAAAGAATTGATTTCAAAAGATTAGACTTCTTGCACAAGTAATTTGGTCTTCTAGTCTAAGGTTTCCTGGTATTCCTGTTCTCCGTTTTGTTTGTAAGTGTGTTCACACCCCTGTCTACCATCTGAGCAAAAGTCTCAGGAGTCAGGACTCAGGACATACTACACGTAAACGGTTGTAGTCTGAACTCTTGAGATGTTTTACCTGTTGGTAGGTCATAATTAGCACCGACTCTGACCCATTTGTGCTATTTCAAATCGACTTAGGCAAGAGGTTTATTGATCTTTACGGCATTAGCTTTTGGTTACTGCAAATTATAAATGTTTTTCTGGATTGAGTGATCTGTGGGTAGGATTTATCTCAGGTATTCCCTATCTGGTCGGTGTGATCTCAGTGACATTTATTGGTAGCCACTCAGACCACACTAGAGAATGCTACGCTCATGTTGCTATTCCAGCTTTTATGGGGCATTTGGTCTAGTTCTGTGTGCTTATTGTCATGATGCTGTGACCGCTCTAGCTACCCTTTCGTTAGCAGTACTGGCAATTTGGGGGGCTTTAGGAGCATTTTGGGCTTTACCGACTGCCTTTTTAAGCAGTACAGTAGCGGCTGGGTCATATGTATTGATTAACTAACTCTGTGGGCAATTCGGGAGGATTTGTTGGTTCCTACTTTATCGCCACTTTTAAGGATGCCAGTAATAGTTTTACATTGGGCTGCTTGTACTGGCAACAGCACTCTTAATTGGTGGGATTCTCACTCTGGTAGTGCGCCAGAACCTTTTCTAGAGCCAGTAGACAAGTAGAATTTATAACTGTTGTTACTCAATCAGACTGTAAATATTTTAGGTTTAATATGGTATCCATTGATTCTAGAATTGCGGTTTCACGAGTTGAACACAGCACGATCTATCTTAATTTTTGGAACACAACCTTCACTATTAATCTCTTTCACAATAAAGTATCGGTTAAAGTGCTTAACTCGTTAACGATTTCGTGCCTCAATATGATTTTGATGTTAGCCTGACTCAAATTTATGCTCTTTGCATCTCAATAATTAGCTTGGATTCTTATGACTCATTTTGGTGTCATTTGCCCCACTGGAAGTCACCTTACTACCTGTTTTTCCCTGGGATTTGAACTTCAAAGGCGCGGTCATCGTATTACCTTCTTAAACGTGGTGGATGTTCAAGATCAGGTATTGGCGGCAAACTTCGGATTCAGAGCATTTGACGAGACAGGGTTTCCTGGTTCGCAGGTAAGATTGGCAGACCGGATAGGGAAACTGAGTGGTATGGCAGCAGTGAAGGAAACGATTAAAGTGCTGGAGCAAGATTTTCAAGTCATTCTTCAAGAGGCTCCGGCAATTATTAAAACGGAAGAAATCCAGGCTTTGTTGGTAGATCAATGTTCTCCAGTTGGAGGAACAGTTGCTGACTTTTTAAATATTCCATTCATTAGCCTGTGCAACGCTCTGCCTCTAAATCGAGAGATTAGCATTCCCCCGCCTTTTACTTCCTGGCAGTACAGTCCTAGTTGGGGTGCAAAATTAAGGAACCAAGCCGGATATGCGTTATTTAATGTTTTGGCAAAGCGCATCAGAAAATTAACTGGCGAGTATCGACAACAGTGGAATTTGCCCACCTATACCCATCCCAATGACAATTTTTCCCAACTTGCTCAACTCAGCCAGCAACCCGTTGAATTTGAGTTTCCTCGTACTAATTTGCCACTGCACTTTCACTTTACTGGACCCTACCACAGTTCTATTGGACGCGAGAATGTGTCTTTTCCTTGGGATAAATTAACTGGGCAACCGCTTGTCTACGCTTCCCTGGGGACAATTCAAAATCAGCTTTTTCCAGTGTTCGAGGCGATCGCTGCTGCTTGTGTCGAATTAGGTGTTCAGTTGGCGATCGGGCTGGGGGGCGGAATGCCGCTAGAAGCAATATCAACTTTACCTGGATCGCCTTTGGTTGTTAGCTACGCACCGCAGTTAGAGTTGCTTAAAAGAGCCGCTCTCACCATCACTCACGCAGGTTTAAACACAGTTTTAGAGTCACTAACTCATGCAGTGCCAATAGTCGCAATTCCAATTACCAACGATCAGCCTGGAGTAGCTGCACGTATAGCTTGGTCAGGAGTGGGGGAGATGATACCTGTTTCTTGCTTAACGGTTGCTAGATTGCGAGCGACAATTCACAAAGTGTTGACTCAGGATTCATACAAAGTTCAAGCATTGCGCTTGCAATTGGCAATTCAGAACTCTGGCGGGGTGCATCAAGCAGCCAACATTATTGAATCGGCGATCGCAACAGAAAAGCCAGTTCTCAGAAGTACACGCTAGCAATGCCGTTGCATGATCAATTTGGGATTGCATTTAGCCTTTAAAAAACAGCTATTGAAAAAATAAACCTACTTAATCTATGCAAGCCAACTTTTTTACCGCCGTCCTTTTACCGACAGGTCTAGCAATTGTTATGCTCGGCATGGGGCTAACCCTCCTGCCAGAAGACTTTCAACGAGTGACCCGCTATCCCAAAGCCGTCGCCATTGGTCTGGTTAGTCAATTGCTCTTTCTCCCCAGCGTTGGCTTTCTTGTCGCTTCGAGCGTGCCGATGCAACCAGAAATTGCAGTCGGGTTAATGGTACTGGCTCTCTGTCCAGGCGGACCCTCTTCAAACATGATTACTTATTTGGCGAAAGGAGATGTCGCCCTTTCTGTTACTTTAACAGCTTTGAGTAGCGCCATTACCGTATTCACGATTCCCATATTCGCAAATTTGTCACTGCGATATTTTGTCGGACAAAATGCGGCGATCGCGTTACCGATCGGGCAAACTATGCTACAAATTTTCGTGCTCGCTATAGTGCCAATTGGTTTGGGAATGTTGATCCGACAACAATTTCCCGACTTAGCCCGCCGACTAGAGAAGACCGTGAACCGTCTTGCCATTGCCTTCCTCGCTTTAATTATCTTGGCAATCATCATTCGCGAGTGGAATCGCATACCCACTTTTATCGCTCAAGTAGGGATAGGGGTAGTTCTCCTGAATGTGATCGCAATGGGAATCGGATTTTGGTTTGGTAAGCTGTTTAATTTGAAATTTGATCAACGGATCTGTATTGCGATCGAGGTGGGAATTCAAAATGCCACGCTGGCGATCGCAATTACTGCCGGACTGTTAAATAATTCCAATCTGGCTGTTCCTGCTGCCGTTTACAGCTTATTTGCGTACGCCACTGCCATTCTTGTCATTTTCTATGGCAGAAGATCTGTCCAGAGGATTTATCAGGAGGAGAAATCATGAGCAAACAATCTATCAGCTTCACTTTAGCCAATCACGCTGCCAAACAAAGTAAGTCTGACCAAATCTCCAACAATTCTGGTAGAACTTTTTGAGCTAAGTTGTTTTAACCGATGTTGCAAAAAGCCTAGCGATCCATAAAGAACGATGAACGGCTGCCAGAGTATCTACGAAAGTCGGCTTAGATTTAAATCACAGAAAATAAACTCTCTTATCCAATCGTTTTTGCAACATTACCTTGGTAACCAAACACGACTATGAAACAATGAGCGGGAAAAAAGTTGGAGTAAGTAACCACATTAGCGATTTTGCTCTAAGCTAAAACCTATGATTTTAAAGACCCGCCTTCCCGATGGTTCACAAGCTCCTCGATGGCTGCAAAAAATCCAGTACACACGCAACTCGATCGCCTACATGGATGCTGCACAACGCAACGGGGACATTTTTAACGCTCCTGTGATCGGGAATCACGATGTTGTTTTATTTGTCAGTAATCCCCAAGCGCTACAGCGCATTTTTGCAAATAACACGAAGCAATTTATTGCGCCACTCAACCAACTATTGCAACCAATTGTTGGAGATTACTCCATCTTCTCGTTAGTAGGTTCTCGCCATCGCCGGGAGCGTCGGTTGTTAATGCCGCCTTTTCATGGAGAACGGATGCAAACTTATGGACAATTGATTTGTGAATTAGTTGACAAAGCAATGAGTTCACTGTCGATTGGCACTCCATTTTCTGCCCGTCAGTTGGCACAGGAGATATCTTTAGATGTCATTCTAAAAGTTGTTTTTGGGATTAACCAAGATGACCGTTTCAATCATCTCAAGTCGCTACTTGTTAATCTCACCGATTCACTGCAATCTCCTTTCATTGGCGGGTTGCTCTTCTTTCCGTCTTTACAAAAGGATTGGGGAACCCGAAGTCCCTGGGGATACTTGCGGTCTCTGCAACGACAGATCAGCGAACTGGTATACGCTGAAATTGAAGAGCGTCGCAATCAGAATCAAGTGCTTGGTTCCGACATCCTAAGTTTACTGATTTCAGCCCGTGATCAAACAGGTCAACCGATGACCGATGCCGAATTGCATGATGAGTTGATCACACTCCTGATCGCAGGTCAAGACACAACCGCAACTGCGATCGCTTGGGCTTTGTATGCAATTCATCGTCATCCACAGGTTGGTGAAAAGCTGCTTGTGGAACTAAATCACCTGGGATCTCCAGAACCGAAAACCATTGTGCAGTTACCTTATCTTACAGCCGTTTGTCATGAGACTCTACGCCTTTTCCCCGTTGTTGTTCTCACCAATCCTAGAGAAGTCAAAGAACCTGTAGAACTGATGGGTCATCAACTGGAACCAGGAATGAGACTTTATGGTTGTATTTATCTAACTCACCAGCGCCCAGATATCTATCCAGAACCTAAATTGTTTAAACCAGAGCGCTTTTTAGAACGGCAGTTTTCTCCTTACGAATTCTTCGCCTTTGGCGGCGGTGCGCGGCGTTGCATTGGAGAAGCATTAGCCCTATTTGAAATGAAATTAGTCTTAGCGACGATGCTTTCTCATTATCGATTAGTGATGGCAGATCAATCCCCTGAATATCCTCAGCGCCGAGGTGTTACTTTTGCTCCTGCTAGAGGGGTACAGATGGTTCTAAAAGAAAAATTCTCAGCTTAAGAGAAAGAACATCTGCTTTCATTAAAGTAGTTGTTTGGCAGCAGTGAAGGAATGGTTTTAGAGCTAGTGTGTTGTCCGGATTGTGGTAGTGAAGACGTGGTGAAGAATGGTAAGTCTACAGAAGGCAAGCAAAGGTAAATATCCCTCTTTAATCACTCTGGCTAGAGTAAGATAGTGGTAGTGTTAATGCGTCTGAGCAACGTGTAAGAACTAATCGCTGGAAAGCTTTTGACCGGATCTTCGCCAATGGTAAAAGCGAAACTCATTATCTACAAAAAATCATTTTTGTAAACGTCGTGATTGGCGTTATTAGACAATTACGACTGATCCAGTTAATTTACCGCAAAGCTCTACGTGGTATTTGATGAGTCATTCGCCGCGGCCTTTGGACAACAAGTGGGTAATTTGTATGGCTTGAGAACATTGATTGAGTATGGTTTCAAACACTGCAAAAATCACGCTTGGTTGGGCAGATTTTCGACTGACTGGTAGTTCATTTTCTTAAAAAAGTGCCGACTCTGGTAATTATCGGAAATTTTTGTTGGCAGTTGGCGAAGTCTCACTCACCTTAGCTTAATAACTAAAAAGGTAGAATGCTTACAGTATAATGGTTGTAGCTTACTTTACCCCTGATCGCTAGTTCCGACCCATCTACCCACTTTGTTAAGTATTGTGACTATTGGTTGCCCCGTAGTAGATAATGAACACCGTTGGGAACACTAAAGCTATGCAACTCTGAAGCCAATGTTCATACTCTAGAAGGAATTAATCAATGCGATATCTAGCAACGGTTGGGACCAAGCCTCTGTGGGGAGTGCAACTGATTCATCTCCACTGCAAAGAAGTTAATAAGTTCTCTTGGGAGCGGACACAAGGAGAAATGGGAATCGAACTAGCACACAAGTTTCAGCCTGGTACATTGGTTATCGCTCACATTACTGCCGCTAACAATCGCCTCCAGCGACTTGATGCTGCCATTGACCCAATTGTTGCCACTCTACACGAATTCACCAACATTGGACATCGCTACAAATTACTCGCTAGCGATATTGAAGCCTGGAAGGGATCAATGGCTCTCCAGCTTGAAGAACTTCATCGCCGGGAAGAAGAGCTGATGCTGCGAGCGCAAGACTTGCAGGTTGAAATGACTTGTAGCCTGGATCAAGTAGTTTCAAAATTAGCTATCCCTGATATGAAATCCGGCTGAATGCAGGCAATATAGTCAAACAGGGATTGTGTTGCAAAAACTGGTGAGGTTTGGTAGGAATAGCATTTATACTTACTACCCAGCCTTATAAACTCCAAGTTTCCCTTTAAAGGGCATCACTTTGCTCCTGACATCATTTTGTGGGCAGTGAGCTGGTATTGGCTCTATCGATTAGCTACCGCAATTTAGAGGAGATGGCTTGGTTATAGCAACGGAAAATTTTTGGTCGTTAAGGATAAAAAGTTTTAGAAAATCACATTGGTGCAATCTGGTACTTTGTTCACGCCTACAACAAATCATTACTTCTGTAGGACTACCAATTTTCTACTCTATCAAACCCACATCATTCTGATGCACTACTAACAAATCATCTAGTAAAGACAATTAGTAGAAATTCTATTTCACCATGTCAAGAGTAACTTTATACATCTTTTAGTGGATTGGAGATGAAAATGATTACTTGCTTGCAGACATATTCCGCTGCCAAGATATTTAGACAAATAAAGCTGCGTTTTCCTGATATTTCTAAGCTATCCACAAGTGTTGAGCAAACCGAACAGCGAAACTGGTAAGTAAAATAGCAAAAAACCCATTGTGGCGTATCCCCAACGGGGATAACGGGCAAGTAACACGCCGAGCGCTACGCTTAGTGACACAATGCCATAAGCAATACGACTTAGTGACCAGGTTCCACCAGAGGCTAAAATCAAGCCTAAAGCACAGAAGCCATAGATAACTGTCACTAGACTAAGTTGAGTGCGTAATTGCCATAACAAGTAGCCACTACCTAAAACCATCACGGTATTAATTAACGGATCTCCTGCTAAAAGCCACAAAAATAACACTAAAGTACAAAATCCATAGCCAACGCCTTAGTTGAACCAATTTTGGTGCAGAAGCGCCATAAAAAATACCAACTGCCAACAATTATGCTAAACAACAGTGGATGCAATGGATCTTTAAGCCAGCCATGCTGCCAATTCGTCGTGCCAACTACGATTTGCATTAGCATCTTCACCCAACCCTGCCAATAAAACCCCAGTGAGGGTCGCCAGCCGCGCTGTGCTTGAATGAACGCCAAAGCATCGTTAAAATGAATTGCACAATACAGGCTAAATAGGAGTACTCCTGCGTCCGAAGCTAAACTAGCAATATATGCTATGACTCCTCTGCGTTCTCTCCAGGCTGCAATTAAAAACGCCGGAATTAGTGCCATTCCTGTGGGACGGGTGGCAGTAGCTATAGCACCCCAAAGCGCAACCCAAGCATATTTTTGGTTATCAAAAGCCTGTAGTGCAGCCTTCGTACTAAATAACAGATACAGCCCCTCTGAGTAAATTACTGTGCTAAAAGAGACAGCGGACACCAAGCGAGTACTGCTGTTGCCCACCGAGCAGCGCTTCTACTATGACGCTTCTCTACCCAGAAATACAGAACGATCAGCGCATTCCAGAAAGGCAAGGTTATTTACCAATATACCTGCCACCTCAAACGGCAAGCCAAGCGTCATCACTCCACGAACAACTAGAGGAAATATCGGGAAGAAGGCAACATTATGTCCCTTACCATCATTGGCATATTCATAGCCTGAAGTGGCAATTTGCTTGTACAGTAAACTATCCCACCAGGAGAAAATTTCCCAGCTAACTGGAGGCTTAATACCTCCTGGTGGAGCCGGAAGTAAGGGGACAACTAGCAACATGACAGCCACTATCAAAAGTCGGCTGAATAGCCACATTGCTCCTGCAAAGATGAACCCGTTGAACCATAAAGCTTTTTCTTTGTTTATTTGAACTTCAGTCATCAGCTTAAGTTTTTCCGATACTCCTTTAAAAAGATTTTTGTATAGGGTTGTGTTCCAGATTTTTATGGCTACTTACCAATCCAACAGACTACTTAACTAGAAAACATTATTTTATTTACTTATCAACTGATGCTCAAAATACTGTCTTGGTAAAACAAATAAACATCATCGCGCTGATAACTCAGCTGAAATTCCTCGGCATTTTTGAGTTGATTTACTAAGCTAGTAGCAAACTCTTGATTACTTAGCCAGCCGGGGTGACGTAGATTAAGCAATACGTAATTAAACTTTGCGAGGTTAGTTGGCGGTGAATTGGTATCTGTAAGCTTTACTAGCGGGCGGTGAGTTAAATGAGGGGCAATTTCGCTCGTTGTGAGAACACCAACTTTGGTTTGAATGCGGGCGATCGCTTCTTGGGTAGCTTGCCGAGCATCCAGTGAATCTAAATAAATCGACCCAAAATAACCATACTTTGCCAACGCTAAAAAAGCCACTAAAGACCACAATATAATCAACGTAGAGCTAATACTGCCTTACAGATTAGAACAATGGCGATCGCTAAACAAAACCACACAGTCTTACCGAGTCGGGCGGCTAATATTGCCTCTAAAAGTGCTGTACGGAGATTACTTCCGGGTGCAAATCACGCAAATTCAGGTAAATATCAGAGGATACAGCAAGTACACAGAGGCGCTCCGTCACTGCTGCGTGATCGCCAAGAATGTGAAATCCCAAGAAAGAAGATATCGGCGGCTCACATCGGCTAATTAAGTAGACAGCTTGATCAAAAATTCCTAAATCAAAGGCTCCCAACTGAAACAGCGCATATCGTAAACTGGTACAAATAAAGAAAATCAGGGCGCTTACCTTGATTGTCCAAGCCAAAGCGTTATTTGAAATAGTAGTAAGGCAATAAGTAAGTAGAATCATCTGATCCGCCTTGGCTTTGTTTAACAGAGGTGCTGGCATTTTTGGAAAATTCTTGCATAGTTAGCTAATCAGTCAAGCAGATTCATTAAACCAAAAATTCTGCCATTCTAAAGCTGTGATTAGAGAACTAACTTAAACTGCGCGATGCTCGGCATGATCTAGCACCAGTATTTTTTGAACAAAATTAAGGCATCAATGCGTAATATTAGTTTGATAGTAACTGAAACCATTAAAACTAAGACTTGTTGTGTCCGTTCATTACATCACTTCTTTAATCACCAGCGCTCACTTCCATAAATCTGTAACTTTCCAAAACATATTAAGTCTGTAATGATACAATTTTATTAGGTGTAAATGCCCATTATTAATCATTGGCAAAAAAATCTCAGTATTTTCAATTATTAGTAAAAAGCTATTCAGTATTCTTACTGAAGTCATACTAAAACTTCTTAAGCCATAAAGGTAAGGCAAAAGCAACGAAATATACTGTTTTTCAAAGGCTTAACTAAATCAATTAAGTCCGTAAGCTATATCTTAGGCAGTTCTTAATCTTGTTTGCCAACCCCAATTTCAAGTTTTGTAAAATTATTTTTCTTTTTTATAGAGAGCTAAAAATGCGATCGTAATTAATCACTCATCACTACTCCAAATCTAGCTCAGCATAAAAAATTAGCTAATATTAACAAATTTAGTATTGCTAATTTTTCGATTTTTAACAACCTAAATAGAGAGATAAACTGTGGCTATTCAATTATTCAATGCTGATGATTATCGGGCTGCTAATTCTGATTTGGCTAGTTTCAGCAATGAGCAAGCATTGTCCCACTTCCAAACCTTCGGTCTAAACGAAGGGCGCACTTTTTCTGCACTTGTCAACCTTGATTTCTATCGTTCTAGCAACAGTGATCTGAGTAATTTCAGTAACATTCAGGCGTTTGAGCATCTCCAAAATAATGGAGTGGCTGAGGGACGTCAGTTTTCAGAATTTGTTGACCTTGGTTTTTATCGAGCAGCCAACAATGATTTACAGGGCTTGAATAACGAGCAATTGTTGGGACACCTCCAAAATAATGGAGTGGCTGAGGGACGTCAGTTTTCAGAATTTGTTGACCTCGACTTCTATCAAGCAGCTAATAGTGATTTACAGGGCTTGAATAACGAGCAATTGTTGAGACACTTAGAACTAAATGGAGTTGGGGAAGGGCGTCAGTTTTCAGAATTTGTTGACCTCGACTTCTATCAAGCAGCTAATAGTGATTTAGGTGGCTTGAACAATCAACAATTATTAGGACATCTTCAAACTAATGGTGTGGCTGAAGGACGACGCTTCTCAGAGTTTGTTGATCTTGACTTCTATCAAGCAACTAATAGTGATTTAGGTAGCTTGAACAACGAGCAATTGTTAGGACACTTAGAACTTAATGGAATTGGGGAAGGGCGTCAGTTTTCCCAGTTTTTTGATATCAATTACTACCGCTCCAATAATGCTGACTTAGTTGCAGCAAACTTGAATAGTGAAGAGCTATTAGAGCATTTTGAGATTAATGGTTTAAGTGAAGGACGGCTGTTTTCCGTTCCCTTTGATGTTAATTACTATCGCAGTGTTAACTCCGACTTAGCAGCAGCAAATCTGAATAACCAGCAATTGTATGATCATTTCCAACTTAATGGTCTTAGTGAAAGACGAGTATCATCATCTTCTTTCAATCTACCAGTCTACTTAGCTAATAACCCCGACTTAGTGGCAGCAGGCTTAGATCAAAAGCTGGCATACGACCATTTTGTCATCTCAGGTCAGTCAGAGGGACGACCCGGTAGCGACTACGCTGGAAACACTTTAAGCACTGCTCGTAACATTACTATCGGCTCGACTGCAAACACCTTTTTTGACTTTGTATACAGCAATAACTCACCAGGGGCTGAAACTAACACAACCGATCCAGATGACTACTACAGCTTCAATCTGGCAAGTGTTAGTAATTTGAACGTTAGCCTTAATGGTCTGAGTGGGAATGCTGATGTGCGATTGATTCAGGATGCTAATAGTAATGGTGTACTTAATTCGGACGATGTGATTGAAACCTCTGCTAATAGTGGTGCAACGCCAGAATCAATTGTTCGCAATAATTTAGCGGCAGGTAATTACTTCGTTCAGGTCTTCGGAGGTGGCGTGCAGAGTGCTTTCACGCACTACAATTTGAGCCTGTCTGCTAACGCTGTCACTCTCAACAACGATGCACCTGTGGCAGTAGATGACACACTTGTCGCGGCTGATGAAGACACAGTGCAGACAATAACAACTGCTGGTCTAATAAGCAACGATACCGATGTTGACGGAGATACCCTAAACTTCAACGGTATCCTCACAGCTCCCACCAACGGTACCTTGGTCAACAACGCCGATGGCACGTTGACCTACACACCAACTGCCAACTTCAACGGTACTGACAGCTTTACCTACGAGGTAGCTGATGGCAATGGTGGTCTTGACACTGCAACGGTTAACCTGACAGTTAACCCGCTCAACGATGCACCTGTGGCAGTAGATGACACACTTGTCGCGGCTGATGAAGACACAGTGCAGACAATAACAACTGCTGGTCTAATAGGCAACGATACCGATGTTGACGGAGATACCCTAAACTTCAACGGTATCCTCACAGCTCCTACCAACGGTACCTTGGTCAACAACGCCGATGGCACGTTGACCTACACGCCAACTGCCAACTTCAACGGTACTGACAGCTTTACCTACGAGGTAGCTGATGGCAATGGTGGTCTTGACACTGCAACGGTTAACCTGACAGTTAACCCGCTCAACGATGCACCAGTAAACACGGTGCCATTGGCTTCGAGCACCAACGAGGACACACCGCTCTTCTTCTCAACTGCCAACAATAACCTAATTGCCATCAACGATGTAGATGCTGACAACAACCCCGTTGAGGTCACCCTGAGCACCACTGATGGCTTATTGAGCTTGAGCGGTACAACTGGTCTGACCTTCACCATTGGCGACGGTACTGACGATCCGACCACAACCTTCAGCGGTACTCTCAGCGACATCAATACAGCGCTTGATGGTTCAAGTTTCTCACCTACTACCAACTTTAGCGGGGCTGCTACTCTCGCAATCAGCACCAACGACCAGGGCAGCACAGGGACGGGTGGACCTTTGACTGACACTGATACGGTCAACATTACTGTCAACGCTGTTAACGATGCACCTGTGCTAGATCTTAGTAATTCAGCTGGCAATGACTTCACTTCCAGTCGCCCTGGCACACAAAACACGGTTAATGCTGTTAGCTCCACCAATCTCACAGTCGTAGATGTAGACAGCGCTAACCTCAACTCAGCAACCATTACCCTTACCAACCCAGCCACCGACGATGAAATACTGTCAGCTGACACTGGAACCACCAGTATCACTGTTAGTTATGACAATGTTACTGATGTGCTGACCTTGAATGGGATAGCTCCTCTCGCTGATTATGAAGCAGTGCTACGCACTGTTAAGTACCAAAAAACTACCACGCTTGCCGCTGGTGATACGCGCACCATTACATTTGAGATCAATGATGGTTTAACCAGCAACAGCCCTCTGGTAACGTCAACTCTCACATTCACCTAATGACATCGGTAACGGTGACAACCTCAAGAGCATCAGCGATCGCCTGAGCTAAAAATAAGGAGTTCTTTCTATCTGTCCTGCAAGAACTCCTTATTTTTTATTTACACTTGCATAAGAACCGCGCCTTAATTCCTGCAACAATATTGCCAACTTATGCGCCTACTTTCTTTAATTTCTAAACGAGTTACCTGGGCATAATATGTCGCCGAGGTGCAATACCCGGATTAATGACAGCTGCGAATTCTTCCTCAGATAATTTAGCGATCGCATTTTCTAGTTCTTCGGTTGTAAAGCGATAGCCACGTTGTTCTGCAATCTTGATGAAGGTTTCTGGTTCGGTTGTTGCTTTGAGTTTATGTTTTAATGCTTCATCTTGTTGGATAGCTTTAAAGAATTTTGCAGCGTGTTCCTGTGCCATGACAGTACATCTCCTGATTTAAGGAATAATTGAAATTTAGTAACTTTAATTGGATAGTGCATCAAAGGCGGCATGATTACTGAATTATAAAATTCGCACCCTGATGTTATTTCAGCTAATCCATCTATTTGTGAGCATAGACCCTTGAACACTAAATTTAACGAAATCTTGACAGAAATTAAAGTTAGCGGTATCTTCTTGACCTATAACTGATTGTTGTCATGCTAGGAGTCAGCAGCCAACCTGGGAAAGATACTTTGGTAGTAGCGCGTTTACCAAGAACATCACAGATTACAGATTACACTCTTTGCCAGAAGAATCTATTGCTAAATAACCTTCCAACTGGGTAATGCGCTCTTGCAGTGGCGTAAGCATGGCTTTGACTTCCGCTTCCGAGTAGCGAATTGGGATATGCTGCGGGCAGTTCCAATCCCACCCTGCAATATGGATAAGGATGGCTCGCTCAACTTTTGCCGGATACTCTGGATCTACTAACTGCTTAAGTAACTCCAGATCGCCTTCCACAACCGCAGCACGTCCCCAAATTTTAAGTCGACGTTTGTGGGCATAATCCATTAAGAACAAGAAAACACGGTCGTTTTCCGATAAATTGCCAGTGCTAATGTATTGCAAGTTGCCCTGGAAATCTGCAAAGCCAAGGGTATACTCATCTAAAACTTTCAAAAATCCCTGAGATCCCCCCCGGAATTGAATGTAGGGCCAGCCATTGCTGTTAACAGTCCCCATGTAAAAACTATCACGAGCAGTTATAAACTCAGCGATCGCAGGCGTAACCGTGTTATTTGCGAAACCGTTTTCCAAGCGAGCATAGTTCTCACGCGATCCGTAGCGGGTTTGCAGCGCCTTAACTGCGGCTGTAAAGGCAATTTTTGTAAATTCCCGACCCATAAAACCTCCAATGTTGAAATCCTGAATAGGCACAGCTGGACTGAGGTTAATTCTGGACAAATGTTCTAGATTGTAGACGCTTCAACACCAGGTAATGCTACAAAACCAGGGAGTTTCTTAATCCGCTCAATCCAGGCAACAACGTGCGGATAATTGTCTAAGGAGATCTTGCCGTCTGGTGCTAGGGCAATATAGGGGAACGCTGCAATATCTGCGATCGTAGGACAGCCGAGTTCTAACCACTCCCGCTTAGTTAGGTGTTGATTAAGTTGGGTGAGAATGAATTCTGCTTTTTGGTTTGCCTGCTCAAGGTTGATACTGGTCGCGTTGAGCAAATAGTAGCGACGAGCAGACTCCGTTCCCTGACGGATCTCTCCTGCCGTAGTAGACAACCAACGTACCACGCGACTTAGGGGTTCTGGATCATCGGGAAGCCATTGCTCACTGCCATAGCGACGAGCTAGATAAACCAGAATTGCTTGGGCATCTTGAAACACTACCTCATGATCAACAAGTACAGGAACTTGCCCAAAAGGGTTAAGCGCCAAAAATTCAGCGGATTTGTGTTCTCCTTTAAGCAAGTCAACCTTGATCCATTCATACTCCAGCTTTAGTAAAGACAGCATTAGCTTTACCTTGTAGCTGTTACCAGATAGTTCGTGACCATACAGTTTAATCATGGAGTTCCTTTTTGGATTTTAGATAAAAGCAGCAAATCAGAAGTTAAAACCCAATCTGCGGGCTTGCAACCAACTGCGCGAAGTCTGGCGTTCTGATGTGGATTCCGGCTCAAGCGTGTGCTATAACGCCTACAGACTGAGCAAACTCGATATCATGGCGATAGAGATCATAAGCTTGGTGGTATTCCATTGTTCGCGCCACTTCAGAAATAAATCCTTCGTCGTATCCAGCACGTCGCAGTAGATGAAATCCGATTTCCATCCCTGAAGCAATGCCACCAGCTGTAATCATACGTCCGGCATCCACAACCCGCGCTCGACTAATACGACAAGCTGGAGCAATTTCTGCTAGTCGCTGTAGGGGAACTTTGCCAAATGCAGATGCTTCAAGGCGATCGCTTTCTTTGCGATTTGTTGCTGGTAGCCCATTTAGCAAGCCCATTTTGCCGTAGATCCAAGAACCTGTACAAACACTTGTTAATAAGCAGGATTCTGGTAGCTGGTGAATGAAGTCGGACAAATTACGATTGTGCATTTCTTGCCGCGTACCAAAGCCGCCAGGAATTAGAAACGCATCCATCGCTGGATGGTCATTGAATCCATAGCTGGGTAATACTGTAAAACCAGCTTGAGTTTGAATTGGACGCAGTGCTTCTGCAAGTAAAAACACATCTAGTTCTGGGTCAAAGCGTCGTGCAACGGAGAGTACGCCGTAGGGAGCGGTAAAGTCAATTACTTCTGCATCTTTGAATACATAGATGCCTAAGCGAAATCCAGAAATTTGAGTGGACATAAGATTACTCCGTAAAATGAAGCTTCTTTTACGACCGAACGTTCGGTTATCAATTATGTTACCGGACGTTCGGTATAATGTCAATAGAGAAGTCTATTTGTGAATATGTCTAAAGAAGAAATTGTGGTTCAACTTCTGAATGTGTTTCGGCAATATGGCTATGATGGCACCAGCCTTTCCCAAATTTCTCAAGTAATTGGGTTGAGCAAAGCTAGCCTCTATCACCATTTCCCTGGCGGCAAAGAGGAAATGGCGACAGCCGCACTTGACTACCTTGACTCTTGGCTAGAGGCAAATATCTTAAAACTACTACGCAACAGTGACGCTCCTCCCTTTGAGCGCCTAAAAGCAATGCTAGAAAATGTTGAACTGGTTTTTGATCAAGGTCGAAAGCCGTGTTTGTGGGCAGTTTTGACGTTAGAGGGAGGGAGCGATCGCTTTCACACCCAAATTAAACAAACTTTATCTCGGTGGATTGAGGCGATCGCGGTTGTGTTGCAGGAAATTGGGATTGATGCAGAACAAGCCAAATATCAATCAGAAGATGCAATTGTCCGCATTCAAGGTTCATTAGTATTAGCACGCGGCTTAGATAATACTGATTTATTTAATCGCACAATTAAGGAATTAGCGACACAATTCTTGCAGATTAGCTGTGTGTGATTATTCTGCAAATCTTTTCTGAGGACAATACCTGAATGATTAAAACGTGGCGGTATGCCTGGTAGGGTGGCTCAATTGCGCTGTGGCGCGAAAGCAGCGACACTGTTATTTAAATTAGTCACACAGGTTTTAGAGTGAAAGCAATTACTCTCCTTGGCTCTACGGGATCTATTGGTACTCAAACACTTGATATCGTCGCTCAATACCCGGATCAGTTTCGGGTTGTTGGTTTGGCAGCTGGGCGCAACGTTGAGATGTTAATTGCCCAGATCCGCTCCTTTCGACCAGCGATCGCCGCTATATGTGAAGAAGATAAATTGCCAGAACTCAAAGAGGCGATCGCTGACCTTGACCCGCAACCGATTCTTGTGGCAGGACTTGCTGGGGTAATTGAAGTAGCACGCTACGGTGATGCGGAAACTGTGGTGACAGGTATTGTTGGCTGTGCCGGATTATTGCCTACCATTGCTGCAATTGAAGCTGGTAAAGATATTGCCTTGGCAAATAAGGAAACCTTAATTGCTGGAGCACCAGTAGTTTTGCCTTTAGTTGAGAAATATGGCGTGAAACTACTACCAGCAGATTCAGAGCATTCCGCAATATTTCAGTGCCTCCAGGGTGTACCAAAAGAGGGATTACGGCGGATTTTACTTACCGCTTCTGGAGGTGCTTTCCGGGATTGGGCGGTTGAGAAGTTAAAAGATGTGAAAGTTGCAGATGCCCTAAAGCATCCTAACTGGTCGATGGGTCGCAAAATCACAGTGGATTCTGCGACGTTGATGAATAAAGGGCTGGAAGTAATTGAAGCTCACTTTCTGTTTGGTTTAGACTACGATCGCATCGATATAGTGATCCATCCTCAAAGCATCATTCACTCGCTGATTGAACTCCAAGATACCTCAGTCTTAGCTCAGTTAGGTTGGGCTGATATGCGCTTACCGCTACTATATACCCTATCTTGGCCTGAACGTATCTATACAGACTGGCAACAGCTAGACTTAGTTAAAGCTGGAGATTTAACCTTTAAAGCACCGGATCACCAAAAGTATCCTTGTATGCAGTTAGCGTATGCCGCAGGTCGAGCGGGTGGCTCAATGCCAGCTGTACTTAATGCCGCCAATGAGCAAGCAGTGGCTTTATTTTTGGCAGAAAAAATTGAGTTTCTAGATATTCCGCGTTGTATTGAATGGGTGTGCGATCGCCATATCAATAATTCCAAACCTTCTTTGGATGATATTGTGGCAGCAGATCAATGGGCAAGACAGGAAGTAGTAGCAGCACATCAAATGTTAGATAAGGGCGATCGCCTGATCTCTCTGCGATGAGCGACAAGCAAAATTCCTCAAAAAAGCAATTCAGTCTGTAATTACTCCCAATTTTCTTGAAAATATGGCTTTTGTGGGTATTAATTCCTAAACTTTTTATTTCGTGAGTTAGTTTCAGCCCTTTACTGCTGCCTTGTTTATGGCATTACCACTAATAAAAAATAGGTAGCACTATTAGAAGTGCTACCTGCAAAATTATTCTCAAAGCTGCGTTCAGTGCTGAGCATCAACCTCAAATTCACTTTAAACGCCGCATTATCTAATTGAATTACATTAGTCAGCCGAGCGCAGTACCTCAATACCGTTAATCGCACCAAAGTTTACTTTGACCTAATATTGATGTTGAGTATGCCGTCGGCGCTGACTTGTATACCATCAAGGGGTACAACTACAGCAGTTAAGCTTCCCCAGCAGCAGATGTGATGTCGAAGTTGTCAAGCACAGTTTTACCTTCTATCGCGATATCTTGAACACGTCTACCAATACCAGCAGGACCTTGATTTGGAGTGCCAGTGAGTTCACCTCCGCAAAGTGCAGACGCACATCAACTTTCCCGCTCACAGGTAGATTGTAGGAGATGAGACGAGATTCTATCGGCGAGGACTCAAGACCTGTCTTGGCACGGTAAGTCCAGTAGAGTCTGTCATTAGTTGTGTTAAGAATATTGGGTGTGCCTCCAGCATTCTCAGCAGTTGCTGGACCGGGGCTTGAGGTGCAATAAGCCTTGTCTGATGACTTCGTCTACCAGATGCATCTGTGTTGCGGGGTACCGGCTACATCAAGGCGATATATAGGGGCGCGGGCTGCTGTTGTCTCATTGGACTTAACTGCAAAATCATCGACGGTTGCAGTGAACAGCGCTCCACCTTTATGACTAGTAATAAGCCCTGCTTTGCTTTGAGCAGCAAAGAAATGACCAAACTCACTTCCCTTATCCTTGAGCGATATGAAGCTAGGCATATTTACTAGCGTGCTATTTCCCGCAGCATCAACAACCTCAAACCCAGCCCGAATTGTTCCTGCTACTGGGTCAGTGAATAGTTTCAAATCTAGTGACTGCAAGGTTGAGGCGTTAGCAATCGGCACAATTTCGCCTATGCGATCAGACACCCCATTATTCTGCTCGAACAAGAACTCTACACCAACGCCGCCATTGAGATTTCTCGCTACTAGCTTGACGTAGTTATTTTGGTCATAACCAAACATCACACCCGCCTGCTCAGCCCCTGCATTAAGGTAGCTCAGCGAGCCGAGCAGTTTAGTGTTGATTACAGCCTTACCTGCCCTGCCGTCAAATTTATCTGCAACCCATTTACCAGGTTATTGTCGCTGCTGTTAATGCCTGCGGTGCTAGTAACTTTTAGGGTGCTTGCAGTTGGATTGATGTCTAATAGCGACTTCTGATAGGATGCGGTTGAGGTGTAGCCATCGTTTTTGTTAAGTTGAGTACTGGTAAAGCCAATAGTCTGCCCATCCTTATCAGTTAGGCTACCTTGATATGTCTTGTTGAAGTTAAATATCAAATCGGGTGAACCAGGGACTAAACCGCCTACGGATGGGTCTAAAGCTGGTGACTCAGGTTTAGCATTCGTGAGCAAGTAAACATTGTCGTTGTAGTCAAAGTTTTTATTTGGATTGAGACCAGTATCGGAAGTAGCTATCCAAGTGTTAGGAACAATAGCGCCATTCTCATCCCGTGCAGTGTATATCCGCCATTCATGCGTTGTAATGCCATTGATGATATTCTTACTATCATCTGTCGAACCTGGACCACGCTTAAGGGCAAAGGGACCACTTGGATTAAAATCTACGTTGTTGCTTGTAGGTGCAACGATTTTACCACCAACCAAAATATTAGCGGGCAGCAACTTTTGATTTTTTCTCCGCCACCTCGGTCTTCACCGCCTGGCAGCGCATAGAGAAAATTACCGCTACTGCTGCCTTTTGGCACAAATTCTACACCGTGTGGATCGTGTCGGGGCTACTGTATACCGCGATTGGGAATAATTCTACAGAGCGCTGGCATTGGCACGCACCCAGTAGGGGGAGTAAACCTCATCTCCTAGCAGAATTTTTGTCCCACCCATTTTTTGGTTTTCCGTACCTACATTGGTACCAAACCCAAAGGAGCGGACTATCTCTGCTACCGAAGGCTCAAATCTACCAGTGACGTTATCAGCATTAAGCCCTGCCAGAGCAACTGTTGTTGTCGGCTGATCCGGGTCATTACTGCTAATGGTCAGTGATGCGTAGTTTTCACCGTTTAATGTATGGGTTATCCCCCCTGTACTAAGTGCGGCAGCCCGTTGAGGCAAAAACCGAACTGGGAGGCTGAAAGAACCACCAGGTGCGATGGTAATAGGCAGATTTGCCGTAGATGTAAAATCCCTACCCCTTTGATGATCGGCAGGGCGTACAGCGTTAAACTTTTCTTGCGAGTCACCGAAAGCCAGCGCTGTAATCGTTAAAGTTTGACTGCCTGTATTGCGGAGAGTCAAATTTTTTCCTGCACGTGGCTCCTCACTGAACGTGCTGAACACCATCCGATTCTTCAAAGTGTTCGAGAGGTCTGAACTAGGGGAGAGCACTTCAAGGTTTGGTACTCCTGCTGCAAGAACTTGGGAGCTAATAGCCGACGAATCAGTCTTCAAGCCTAAAGTTGGAAATTCATTAGCGATGAAATACACTCCACTGGTGTTTAGGATAAAGATAGAGGCAATGCCTAAGGTAGAAAATTTATGAGCCATGAAATAATACTCCACTAGTATTTAGGATAAGTGTATTTACAACACTGTAAAAAATGTGACTTACTATCTGAAGCTTTATTTTCAATCTTTCTTCTACTAAAGAAGGCTTTATAGTCTATTCTTCACACAATCTTTAAGTAATTACCAGTAAACCAATGTAAAAATTCATGCAAATTTTAATGTTTTAGCAGTGTTAGTACCAGTTTTTTAGATTATTCAGAAAGGGCAGCATGGCTCCGAGGGATTCCAAGTTGCCTTTAATGGTGACAATATATTCCCGCGCCTCTTAGGAAGAGCGCTAAAGTATATTCAGCTTAGAAGACATGAGAAAAGGGTGTCTAATGTCAAATCAAGGCGATCGCTCTCAATGGGATGCTGGCAGGTTTGTCCAAACGCTTGCTTATTTTGAGGTAATCCCTTTTGTTAGTTGGTTACAACGGTTGCTCCAAAATCGTGTCAACGATAATAAAGACATACCTACTGGAGGCATGAGAGTGATATTAGTAGCTGGGGCAACAGGTGGTGTTGGTAAGCGAGTTGTGCAGCGACTAATTGAGCGTGGTTATCGAGTGCAAGCACTAGTTCGAGATCCGCATAAGGCACAGGCGATACTTGGCGATGACGTGGAATTGTTCACTGGAGACATTACCAAGCTAGAGACTCTAACTCCTGAAATGATGGCAGTTCAAGCTGTGATCTGTTGTACTGCGGTGCGAGTGCAGCCCGTGGAAGGAGACACACCAGATCGGGCTAAATACAACCAAGGAGTTAAATTTTATCAACCCGAAATTGTAGGAGATACCCCAGAAGTAGTAGAATATCTAGGGGTAAAGAACCTAGTACAGGCTGCTGCTAAGTATTTGGCAGCACCAGAAAAACTGATATTTAATTTCACTAACCCATCAGACGACTTAAAAAATATTTGGGGCGCTGTGGATGATGTGGTGATGGGTGGTGTAAGTCAGAGTGATATCCGCTTCGTGGATGGTACAGCTTTATTTGCTGGTAACGTATCAGTACAAAACTCTGGCGGCTTTGCTTCAGTTCGCACCCGCAATTTTGACCCACCGTTCAATTTCGCTGGCTACCAAGGCGTAGAATTGCGTGTCAGAGGAGACGGTAAGCGCTACAAATTGATCATCCGCACAGAATCAAAATGGGATGGCACTGGCTATTCTTATTCCTTCGACACTGTAAGTAATAGCTGGATCACTGTTCGTATTCCTTTTACTGAATTAATTGCGGGATTTCGAGGCAAGACGCTGAAAGCGCCCCCAATTGATACCAGCAATATCTGCGCGTTTCAACTGATGTTGAGCAAGTTCGAGTATGACGGCGAACTTAACCCGAATTTTTCGCCTGGTGGTTTTGCCTTGCAAGTGGAATCTATTAAAGCGTATGGCGGCGCGACATTACCTCAATTTGTCCTAGTTAGTTCAGCAGGTGTGACTCGTCCTGGTCGTGCTGGAATTAATCTAGAGGAAGAACCACCAGCAGTAAGGTTGAACGACCAACTAGGTGGAATTCTGACATGGAAATTGCGGGGTGAGGACAGTGTTAGAGAGAGTGGAGTGCCTTACACAATTATTAGACCTTGTGCGCTGACTGAGGAACCTGGAGTTCAAGAATTAATTTTTGAGCAAGGTGACAACATTAAGGGCAAGGTAAGTCGGGATTCAATTGCCGAGGTTTGTGTTCAGGCGTTGGAACAGCCGCAAGCGTGTAATGTGACTTTTGAGGTGAAAAGTGGCAGTTCCCTTAATAATAATTGGCAAAGTTTATTTGAGCGCTTGCAACCGGACAAGTAGCATTTATAAATGTTTTTTGATTATAAGCCATGCCTAAAAATAATAGCTTGCTAAAGAAAATTGCGATTTGTCTAACTTTGGTTGTAGTAATAATCGCTTGGAGTGGGTTATTTACTCCTGCCTCATCGCAAGATCAATCTCGAATTAATGCCCTGGAAGTAGATATTAATGGTATCGAGTCTCACGGCTCAATAGAATAGAGTCTCAGCAATCAGTCTGCAGGGGTTGAGTCTCCAAAAGTAGCATCTTCACCTTCGTCCCCAACTACTACAGGACGAAATCGACCACAGTTAAATCGTGAGCAAATGTTTGAGCGATTAGCGACTTTAGTGATTGAACTTAAGCAACAAGTCAATAAATTAGAGACTCGTGTTTCTCAACTGGAGCCAGGTGGAGCGCCACGTAATACTCGTTGATTACTATTCTAATAAAGTTATTTGAGTTGATTAATATGATTGCAGTAGATACGGTAAGTTATGAAGGGGGTTGTCACTGTGGAGCGGTTCGGTTTCGGGTTGTGGTTGACAATTACAAAGCGGATGATTGTAACTGTTCTATTTGTAGAAAGAAAAGGCTTTTTACATCTAATTGTCCCACCTGAGCGCTTTACATTATTGCAAGGTGATGATGTGTTGACAACGTACAAGTTTAATACAGGAGTTGCCCAGCATACTTTCTGCCGTATCTGTGGAATTCACGCTTTTTACCGTCCGCGATCGCATCCCAACTCTATTGATGTTAATGTCCGCTGTCTCGATGGCGATGTATTGTCTCATTTTGAAATCGTGCCTTTTGATGGCGCTAGCTGGGAGGAAAATATACACAAGCTGCACCAAAATTAATTTGGTTTAATTTTGGTATCTAGGAGCATTTAGAAATTATCAGGCTTATAGTAAATGGATAATATCTAAAATTATTCGCCGCTATTTGTACTAGAACAATATTTGAAAGTTTGATGAGATTTCTAGCTGTTGAGCATCTCAGAGATTTATATTTCCAGTTATCAGTAATTAATTTTAAATAAGATAAAACTAAATATTATAGAAACAGAGTGTTTTTCGCAAATAAACTTGATGTAGCAGTTCCTATTTCATTTATGAATGTGGTGCGGGCTTCTGGTTCCCGGACAGACAAGATGTCTATCTCACAAATCAAATCAGATTGCTATGTATCTATTATGGATTTAAATATAGCTAGTAGTTTAACTAAAATTTAAGCCGATATTTCTTGCATAAAATAGGCTAGTTGGCAGCGCCCTTATATAAACTTTTATTAAGCTGAAACAGAATTAGGCTTGATGTCGTAACCGCTGCCCGCACCAACTAACTAGCAGTAGAACTTTATAATTAGACAAGGAAGACTATTTTTTAATTGAGGCAAGGACAATGGTTCTAATTCCACTATTATGCAAGCTCGTGGAACAAGCTGGGCTACCGCGTCACAGTTGGGGATGTAGCCACCCAAGCAGGATTGAACGTTAACCTGGCTCAACAAGGATTATTAACCCTCGCCTCTGATACTGGTGGACATTTACAGGTAGCCGAATCTGGCGAAATTGTTTACCTGTTTCCCAAAACTTCAAACAATTCTGCGGAACAAATTCTTCCAGTTGCGGTTGCAGGAATGGTGGAAAAAGTTTGGCGGGTTTTGTTTTATCTAATCCGAATTTCCTTTGGCATTGCCTTGCTGCTTTCAATTGCACTGATTTTAGTCGCAATTTTTATCATTATTACTGCCACCAATAGAGATGGTGATGATAGCGGCGATCGCGGCAGTTCCGGTGGTGGCATGATATATATGCCGTACTTCTGGATTGGTCCTGATTGGTTCTGGGTTTTCTATCCAGATTATGACACTCGCTACCAACAGCGACGACGGGAAGAAAGCAAATTGAATTTCTTTGAAGCTATTTTCTCGTTTTTGTTTGGTGATGGTAATCCTAACGCGAACTTAGAAGAACGCCGTTGGCAACAAATTGCTGCTGTGATTCGTAATAATGGCGGAGCAGTAGCAGCAGAGCAAATTGCTCCCTATCTAGACGATATTGGGGAGGGATATGCCAAAGAGTACGAAAACTATATGCTGCCAGTGCTAACACGGTTTAATGGGCAACCAGTTGTAAGCCCTGAAGGGCAGATTGTATATCACTTCCCTGAGTTGCAGATTCAGGCATCTCAGCGGCGTTCTCGCTCAGTAAAACCGTACCTACAGGAGTTGCCTTGGCGCTTTAGTGCTGCTACTTCAGGACAAATTATGCTCAGTGCTGGGTTGGGCGTACTGAATCTTGTGGGAGCTTTGGTACTGGGAAGGTTGTTAGCAGATGGTATTGCCTCGGAATTGGGTGGACTTGTCGCCTTTGCTCAAGGAATTTATTGGTTATTGCTAGGCTACGGTACGGCGTTTTTGGGTGTGCCTTTGGTGCGTTATTTCTGGATTCAGTGGCGCAATAGCAAAATTAGTAATCGCAATCAGCAACGGCAAATACGGGCGCGGCAACTGGCAGAGGATAATACATTACAGCAAAAAATTGCCTATGCTCATCAGTTTGCCGCAGAAACAGTCATTAGTCAGGAAGATTTAGTCTACACCACTGAAACTGATTTACTGGAACAGGAGGCACAAACCGACGAAATTGATGCTGAGTGGCAGCGCCGATTACGTCAATCGGGTTCTTAGAAATAAACCTATGGGAATGCTAACTGTTACGGGGAAAGGAGTCGAAAATATCCCAACAACAATTGTTGAGGTTACTCTAGGAGTTGAGATTCAGGGTACAACCGCTAGTGAAGTTCAGCAATCAGTAGGATTGCGTTCGTCAGCCATAGTTGCCCTACTACAATCACGTAATGTTGAGAAGTTAAAAACTACAGGTGTTAACTTTAACCCGACCTACAGTTACGACAATAAGCCGGAACCAACTGGATTTATCGGTACTAATCTAGTTAGTTTTCGGATGAACACTGAGCAAGTTGGCATTCTCTTAGATGAGGCGATAGTTGCAGGTGTGACCCGAATTGATCGTGTAAACTTCATTGCTGACGATGCAGCCACAAACGAGGCTCGTCAAAAAGCCCTGCAAAAAGCAACTCACGATGCTCTAACTCAAGCTAGTGATGTTCTGGGTACACTTAATTTCACCCAGCGCGAGATTGTGAGTATTGAAGTGAATGCAGCAGGTGAATTACTATTTCCTGATCCAGTCCCTAGACGAATATGCGCACGAGCTAGCAGAGATCAGATTATCCCGATTATTGGTGACGAACAGCAGGTAGAAGCGACTGTAACCTTACAGATCAGCTATTAAGGCAAAATCTTGCACCAAGACAAAGCGGCGGATAGAATTCACGGCTCAGACGAACAAAGGCTGCCTACCCGGAAACGGCAGGTTTTGTCTGTATATCCGACGCAGCCGTGTACGGGGTTCCAAGACAAAAACGGGATGAGAGATTGCTGCGAGAGTTTCGGGGGGGAGCCTTCCCTCCGAAATCTCACATGGCGGGAGTACTTCCCCAGTAACTCTGGCGGGAATAATTCCTCTCGTTCATTGCCGTCCTGTTGAGCGGACTGCAGTGCGGTTTAATCCGCTAGATGCAAGATGTAAGATTATTGCACTTGAATTTGGGAGATTTTAATACCTTGGTAATAATGCTGCAAAATCTGCTGGTATTTGACTCCTCTTTGAGCCAAAGTATAAGCTCCCCACTGGCTCATTCCTAGACCATGACCCAACCCCCGACCATCAAATCGCACTGCCAATGGGTTTTCGGTGAGAGTAAAGTTAAAGCGCGTACTTCTAAGACCTAGTAAGTCACGTACAGCCTCTCCCTTAAGTTGTCGTGTTCCCTTGTCGCCAACAACTTGGATAGTTTTAATGCTTCCGTAAGGTGTGAGAATTGGAGTTAAAGACACAAGATTGCCGACTCCAGAAATCCGCGTGTTGAGTTCCTCTGGGGAGAAGGTTTTTACCCACTGACAGGCGCTGACATTCTGATCA
Organism: Chroococcidiopsidaceae cyanobacterium YX2bin18; assembly: GCA_030446505.1. Taxonomy (GTDB): domain Bacteria; phylum Cyanobacteriota; class Cyanobacteriia; order Cyanobacteriales; family Chroococcidiopsidaceae; genus JAHHHE01. Next base: position 34,870 of record JAUJND010000035.1, read on the forward strand.
AAATCTTTCACGGCACGCAAGTAGGGCAATGGTTCAACCCAAACATCTTCGACGTTTGAAGTGTGTCCTCCAGAACAGGCGTGAAAGACGGAGAGAATAATTTGATTTTTGTAGGTTAGTACCTGTCCAGTAGTTGCATCTACTGCGGCGTAGGTTCCAGGAGATTCACTCTCTACGCCATTGTAAACCTGCGACGCTTGGGTGTTTTCTAGATCGTAGATGTCACGTCTTTCGTTTTCCCGCTTGTAGATAGCGTAGGTACGGGCGGCGACGGCTTGAGCTTTAAGGGCTTCTAGAGGCCAATTGCCGTTCATTTCAGCGCCTAAAACGCTGTAGAGATATTGTTCTAAATCGACGTAGTTGACGGCGGTTAATCCGTTTGTAGTAGGAACTACTAGGGTTGAACCCCGATACCAGCGATCGCCAATATAGGCATAGCCATTACCACTCGGCTCAATCCACATCGCACCGGAATGCATCTGCTCTATGGCAACTCCATCAGTACTAGGCTGGGCATAAAATGCATTCATCGCTGCAATTTGCCCTAGTGGTTTGCCAGTATTGTAGTCCCGCACAACAGCTTTGGTAAAACTGCCGATTTTGACCTGACTTACGCCTTGGTGAATCGCTACTCGTAATTGCATCGCTGCTTGAGCAGGAGCAACTAAGGCAAGCCATAAAAAAACTGACCACCAGTACCATCTTTTATAGGAAAAACAGGTCAATTGCGTTAACGCTAATTGAAATCTCATTCGGACATCCTCGTACTAAACTTGTGTGTGTTGATGATGTTTTTAAAATTTTTAGAGCGGTAGATTTTAAATTAACTAATATAAGCTAACTAATCGTTGTCGCAGGCAATTAGGGAGACGAGTTTTTAGGCGTTGACGTGCCACCATAGAAAAGAAATTGCGAAGTTCTTTTATAGTTTGACTGAGCCACGTGCAGATTACATTTTTAGGGACGAGTTCCGGTGTACCCACGCGATCGCGTAATGTTTCCAGTGTCGCCTTGCGTTTGCCTCAACGGGCAGAATTGTGGTTATTTGACTGTGGCGAAGGAACACAGCATCAAATTCTGCGGAGTGAGCTGAAAATTAGCCAACTCACCCGCATTTTTATCACCCATATGCACGGCGATCATGTCTTTGGCTTGATGGGTCTTTTAGCTACGTGCGGCTTGGCTGGTGATCCTAGCCAAATTAACATTTATGGACCACCCAAGTTGGATGAGTATCTCCGAGCCTGTAGTCGTTACTCTCATACCCATTTGTCCTATCCCATCTCCATCCATACTGTAGAGCCAGGTGTAATCTATGAAGATCAAGAATTTACCGTTAGCTGCGATCGCTTAGAGCATCGGATTACAGACTTTGGCTACCGAGTGGCAGAAAAAGACCGTGCAGGACGCTTTGATGTTGAAAAAGCAAAAGCACTCTCAATTCCTCCAGGTAGAGTTTACGGTCAGCTAAAGCGGGGGGAAACGGTAACGCTGCTTGATGGACGGCAAATTAATGGAGCAGATCTGTGTGGGGCAACAGAGGTGGGACGCAAAATTGCTTACTGTACAGACACAGTATATTGTGACGGCGCAGTGCAACTCGCTCAAGATGCTGACGTTCTAATTCACGAAGCAACTTTTGCCCACCAGGATGCAGAACTTGCTTTTCAGCGCTTTCACTCGACCTCAACAATGGCAGCGCAAGTAGCCTTAGTTGCCCAGGTAAAGCTACTAATTATGACTCATTTCAGCCCGCGTTATGCTCCTGGAAACAATCTAGAGTTGAAGGATTTGTTAGAGGAAGCCCGCACCATTTTTCCAAATACAGAGATGGCTTATGATTTTTTGAGCTATGAAGTACCGCGACGGCGGGAGGAGGTAAATAGTAATGGGATTTCAATCCAAGATTTACGCTAATTGTCGATTGGGTTTGTTTGTGGTAACGGGAAACCGAGGGCGCTGAGGTTAAGAATATGTCCGCCTGTAACCAAGTAAACTGGGTTGGCAAATACTCCCAAGCGGCGGACTAAATTACCCAGGCGATCGCGAAACGTCCGACCAATCGGATAAGCTGGTACTATGCCCCAACCTGTCTCCTCTGCAACCAAAATTACATCTCTATCTGCAACCTGCTCCAAATTCAAGAGGAAATTTTGCACTGTCTCTTCCCAGTTGTGCTCATCCTCCTCTAGCTGATTAGCCACCCAAGTCCCTAAGGAATCAATTAATAGGCAACTTTTGGGGGAAGTTACGATAGTTTTTACTAATTGCTGTGGTACTTCCAGCGTCACCCAATCTTTTGGACGGCGGAGGCGGTGTTGTTCAATCCGAACTAGCCACTCTGAGTCATTTGGCTCAAGTTGAGCAGTTGCCACATAAATTACTGGCTTACTAGACTGTATCGCCAGAGTTTCAGCCCATTCACTTTTCCCTGATCTGGCTGGTCCTGTAACCAAAATGATACCCATTTCATCCTTTTCAATCTACCTAGCCTACAGCAACGAATGCGAACGAGAAGACGAAGCGCTTGTGTGTTTTGATAGTAGTTGCAATTTTTAACCAAAAATACTAATGGAGTTTTGGTTTTGACTACTTGTAGCAGCTAAAATTAGCACCAGTATTATCAATAAGCAGGACTTAAAGCTAGGTCGTGTGAATGCACTTAACCAAAGTTAAAGTAAAAAAGTTTATTAGTAAGCATAAAGATACTTTATGAAATCAGACTTAAAACGAATTGAGGCAACTTTGCAATATCTAGCAAGCGGCACTGTTTCTCCTAAGATAGCTGCTACACGCACCCAAGCTCAACCAAAAAATCATAGCTACTCGTTTAAAATATCTGGTGTCCAAAAGCGCAATTCTGTACAGCTATTAGGCAAGGCTGCTGAGACATCAAGCAAAGATCCGCTAAGTTCCTTAACCGAGGACTTACAGCTTCCATCTCAACAAAGCGCGTCTAAAGAACCACTGCTACCCAAGTTCACCTCTAATCGTGCTCATGGCGGCTCCAATCCAGCCTCAAAGATGAACTTATTTCCAGAGCAGATAAATATTGCCGCTTGCAAGGCAGAACTACAACAAATAGTACATCAGATTACGAACCTTTACATTGAAGGTCCGATTGTAAATGGCTGGTTGGAGTCCTATCAATGTCCACAACCAACAGATATGACGCAACACGGTGAGTCAGTTGCACGCATGGACTATGTACAACAAGGTTATATTGAGTCAGGAAAAGTAAGCTGCGAATCGCCTCATGCTGGCTACCGCCTTTGTGTAAATACAGATGGACAAAAATGGTCTCGGATCTGCCCATTGGAGCAATTGCCTAGCGTTACTATGGCGATCGCCCGTTATCAAAAATTACAACAACTTCTAGAGCGCAAGCATTACTTTGAAGCTTGCCTCAAACAAAGGAGTATAGAATAGTTTTGAATTTTAAGTTTTGAATTAAAGCGCAAAGAAGTTAGGTAACCGATTCATCACTTATTTAACCCTTAGAAATAGTAACTATTTTCCCTTAGTTAATTACTCATTCATATTGCGGTAAGTAGCGACTGCGGAAGGCGAAATTCGATTCAAGTAACGGAAGATCCAATACTTAAATATTGTATCTAAAATTACTGGAAATGTTGCAATAAATAAGAAGATAAACTGTCGACTTTCTGGTAGTCCCAAGTGTCGTGATATGTTTTCTATCAAAATTTCCCAGCCATGCGTTGAGTGAAATCCCTACAAATATATCGGTAAATAAAATAATAATAAATGCCTTAGCACTATCACTAAGACCATAGACAATCTGATCAATAAAATCCTTTAAAACCTCAATTTCTTTCTTGCTGACAAGGATGAGCCAACTAAAAGCACCAACAGATAGTATATCTGCAAAAATATTTTTGATTGCATTGGTACCTTTCGGCTCGAAATTCCTCGGCAATTTCATGAACCTTCTTTTTCATCTGGGTTTCTATTCTCTCTGGAATAATTTCGCCAGATTCACTCATTAAATTTTCAAACTTTAGTTTTTCCTCAAACCTTTGCATTTCTACAAGTGCTCTTTCTTCCATCTCAAAGTTGAGAAATATTGTATCTGTCTTAGTAGTTGCCCAATGGTCAACAATTGGACTTATTACCAATTTTTTCGATATTTGATGAGTAAGAAAAGGCACTATAATAAGAAGTAAAATTAACCTTACAGCTATTAGCGTCCGTTGTTGAGAACCTCGAAACTTTTTAACAATCTCTTCTTCTGAGTTTGATCTAATTCAACTTTAAGACGCTCTACTGTGCGTAAAATAGTTCTTGGTAGGATACCTGTTCCTTCAGCTTTACTCTGTGTTTTTTATTTGAATTATTAACAGGTATTTGCTGATTGACAACAGTTGTCGGTTCAACTTCTACGATTTGAGGAACTGAAACTAAAGCAGAGTTAGTTTCATTAAAGTTATACTTTGCTAATATCTCATCGATAAATCTTAGTTTTTCTAAAATCAATGCGGAGTTATTTGTTTCTTGAATAACAAAGGAATCTTTAACAGAAGTTGTACCATTATTTTTGCGAGTCTTGTAATATTTTGATTAGAATTACTAAATACTGAACGACTTGCCTTAAATTCTGTAAGCCTCATGCGAACAGCTTTTAATTGCTTTTTTAGTTCTAACTGAAAATAAGTCATAACGCTATCTCCATAGTTGGCAGATTCGCGCTATTTTCTTACCATTGAAATGTTCGTCTTCTATTGCCTTAATTACTAAGGCAGCTTTGTATGCCTCATCCAGCGATCGCTCTGGTGTTGTTAAATACCATTGTTGAGCCGACCGTAAGTAAGAGTAAATTTTTGTGTAAAAAGAGACCTCTTCATTGCAGGTATTTATAGAAAGTGATTTTTAAACTTAAGTTAATGTACGAGGTATCTTAGCAAATCTACGAGGTTAGAGTTGGTACTTTCTAATTCTGTTTGGATAGTTGGTGCTAGTCACACTGGCAAAACTAATCACCTGGTTAAGCAGTTTTCTACTTGGATGCATGAAATCGCTAGGCATAAGCAATTTTATCCCAATAAAAAGTTGCCAGTCCGAGAGAGTTCACTTCAACGCCTGAATGTGCAACACGAATCGGCAGTTTTAGTTATGGCTGCCAATGATGATAATCGGCGGAGTTGGCAGATCGAATTGTTACAGCAACCGCAGGGAAATATCCGGTTCGCTCAAAGACACCACTGGGTTTTTTTTCAGGATGAAGTAATTTTATTCTGGCCTCTTGCTGATTCAACTATTAAATCTAAGAGCGCAATTCCCAGTACGGTTACGTCCTGAAACTGAGCAAGAATTAGCAACTCGGCTTTGGCGAACGCACTTTGACGAAGAAATGTTACGCCCTGTAGGAGTAAATGAGTATCGCTTAGTTCGTCGCATCTTAGACTTGCTGCAATTAGCAGCTTACAGTGGCACACCCACAGCAGAAATTTCTAGTGTGCTAGAGCAAGCAGTAGAAGAAGGTACACTCCGAACTGGGATGATGCCGCAAACGATTAATTCATTATTGCTACAGTGGCGCGACTGGTGTTTGGAACGGGGATTGTTGACATACAGCATTATTACTGAACTATACGGGCAACATCTATTGCCCAATCCCAATTACCAGCGGCACTTAACTCGGCGATATCGCTTCGTGCTGGCAGATGATGTAGATGATTACCCGTGTGTAGCGCGTCATTTGTTTGAGTTTCTCCTAGAGCAAGGAGTAGTGGGCGCGTTTACCTATAATCCTGATGGTGGGGTGCGATTGGGACTAGGAGCAGATCCTAATTACTTGGAAGGGTTAGGTAAGCGCTGTCAGGTACAACTATTAGCTCAATCACCAGTTAAAAGTCTTGCAGATACCCTGGCATTGCCAATAGTAGAATCGATTACTGATCCTAGTGTGCTGTTGATACCAGAAGCATTACAGTCACTACAAACGACTTCCCGCAGGGAACTGTTGCGCCAAACTGCTGAGGTGATTATTAAAGCAGTGCAGTCAAAGGAAGTACAGCCGCAAGAAGTGGCAGTGATTGCACCAGGTTTGGATGCGATCGCGCGTTATACATTAATAGAAATTTTAACTAAGCAAGGCATTGCCGTCGAGTCTCTTAACGACCAGCGATCGCTCACCAGTTCTCTTGTAATTCGAGCGCTGTTGACCCTTTTAGCTTTGGTATATCCAGGCTTAGGACGTTTGGTAGATCGAGATGCAGTAGCCGAGATGCTCGTGGTACTTAGTAAAGTTCAAGGCTTAAAAGCATCATCTACCCCTGACATTGATCCTGTCCGCGCTGGTTTATTAGCGGATTTCTGCTTTGAGCCACATCCGGATCATCCTAACTTGTTACCCGTGACAGCTTATGATCGCTGGGATAGATTGGGTTATGCCGCAACTACAGCTTATGAGCAGATATTGCAATGGTTAGAGATGCAGCGATCGCAACAAGAACAGCGTCTTTTACCTAGTCCGATTTCGCTTTTAGATAGAGCAATTCAACGGTTTTTGTGGAATGGCAGCAATCTTCCTTACGATCAGTTAGCTGCATTGCGAGAATTGCTGGAAACTGCCCAACATTACTGGGAAGTTGATACAAGGTTACAACACAAGCGTTCCCAAGCGGAGGCGGGAGATGCTGCACCTCATGCCACTATTGCGGAATTTATTCAATTACTGCGTCGTGGCACAATTACCGCTAACCCTTACCCAGTTCGTCCCATCGGTGCAGCAAGTCGTGCTGTTACTTTAGCAACAATCTTCCAATATCGTTCTAGTCGTCGTTTCCATCGCTGGCAATTCTGGCTAGATGCTGGTTCACTCCTTTGGCTGAGTGGCGGTGCTGCAACCCTATTTGGTGCGCCGTTATTTTTGCAAGATAGGTTTGGACAGCCTTGGACTACAGAAGATGCGGCGAATGCTGATCAGGAGAGACTGCGACGGATTTTACACGATTTATTAGGGCGCGTAGGAGAGCGAGTTTATTTGTGTCATAGCGATTTAGCTGTGAATGGGCAAGAGCAACTTGGGCCTTTGTTACCTTTGATTAATTCCTCGGTTCCGCTAGTTTTTGAGCCTGCTGTTACTTGATTTCAACCAGCCTTTAATCTCTTGAGCCAACCATACACACTCTAGTGCCGTTAATCCCACGCCAAACGAGTACCGCTTCTCTGGAGTTTGGATCGTTACCATCTCCTTTTCTGCATTGCTTTCCAGCTGAAAAATACTTTCTTGTCCGATTTGCAAAACACTTTGAAAAATGTCTTGAATCTCCGTAGTTAAACCCTGTTTTCGATTATGGCAAAAGCTAAATATACGCCACTCAATGGCAAAGTGGTTTCTATCAAAAGAAATGTAGTGGTGTCCGAAGGTGGATATCAGTATCCCAGCTAGGAACTTGTACCAAACCATCAAAAAAATAAGGAGGATACCAAACCCAAAAAAGGGGGATCTCACTAGCGCAAATAGCATTACCGTCAAAATTGACAGTCCTATCGCTCCTATTAGAAGCATTAGACTGCTGAAGCCTAGAAGCTCGAAAGTACACATCCGCTGTCTAGGAAGTTCAATGAGCAACTGACTGGCAGATTTAGTGATCTGAACGCGGCTGCTAGCAGGCTGACAAATGCTGCGAACAGGGCTAGGTGTACGATTTAATTTAAAAACTTCAAGTGCTTGACGAGCAGTGTTAAATCGTCGTTCGGGGGCTGGTTCTGTGAGCTTTTCAATCCAAAACACCAAGCTAGGACTAAGGCTAACGCGATCGCTAAATTGAATTCTTAAATCCTGTTGCGGCAAATCAGCTGGCGCAGTACCTGTTAATAAATGAATTAAAGTCGCTCCCAGTGCATACAAATCTGATGCTGGAACTGCTCTACCACCAAATTGCTCCATTGGCGTATAACCATAAGTTCCTACAATAGTAAAAGTGGCTCCCTCCTTCGCCGCTTTATCCTGCACTGCTCCAAAATCAACTAAATAAACTTGCTCATCCTCATCCAAAATTAAATTACTCGGCTTGATGTCCCGATGCAGCACTGACCGATTCAGTTCATGTAAATAAATCAAAATATTCAACACATCAACTGCAATTTTACGAACTTGCTGTTCTGTAAATTTCTTTCCTTGAGCCAGTAATTCCTTGAATGAGGAACCAGGCAGATATCCCTCAACTAACCCAAACCCTAGCAAGCGCTCATCAATACAAAAATAATCCCGATACTTAGGAATTCGGGCATGGTTTAGCTGTTTAAGAACCTGTGCCTCTCGCTCAAATAGTTTAAGATTTTCCCACTGTACTTGACCACCAAAAGCTAGAAGTTTAACTACAACTTGGGAATTTTCTGAGTTAGAAACTTCTAAATCAGTTGCTAGCCAAGTTTGACGTGCAACATTGTCTCCCAATTTTTGTTTGAGTTGATAGTGATTTTGTAATATGTCTTCTGCTTTCAGGATATAGTGGTTATTCCCGCTGTAAAGGTTAGAGAATTAGTGCTTAACCAATTAGTAAGCTCTCTAGTTAAGATGCCCAAAATCATTAACAGAACTATGGTGGCTTAAAGCGAAATTCTGGCATTACTGGACTCCAGAATAATTTGCCCTCCTAACACCCAATTGTAGGGTATTTAGAGGGCAAGAATAATTTCAGCTTTAGCAGATTTATAACGAATATTCAGTAACGCTCGAATTATCTATCCATGTCGCTGTTGATGCCACTGCCAAGCATGGGTAAGGATATCTTGCATAGCTGGGTACTGAGGTTTCCAACCCAAAACTTTTCTTGCTTTATCACTACTACCAACAAGGACTGGTGGATCACCAGGACGGCGAGGACTCTCCACAACTTTAATATCTCGACTCGTCACCTTTTCAGCGGTTTCAATTACCTGTTTCACGGAAAAGCCATTACCATTTCCTAAATTAAAAACTGCTGTTTCGCCACCCTGTAACAAATATTCCATCCCCAAAATATGAGCATCTGCTAAATCTGTGACGTGAATGTAATCCCGAATACAAGTTCCATCAGGTGTAGGATAATCGGTGCCAAATATTGAGATAGATTCGAGTTTGCCCAAAGCTGCCATAAGCACCAGGGGAATCAGGTGTGTTTCTGGACCGTGATCCTCTCCCAATAAGCCATTTGGATCTGCACCAGCAGCGTTGAAGTAGCGAAATACAACTGACTTCAACCCATAAGCAATACCAAAATCTGCTATAATCCTCTCCACTGCCAATTTAGTGAATCCA
>JAUJND010000036.1 GCA_030446505.1 Chroococcidiopsidaceae cyanobacterium YX2bin18
AACTCGGCGGGAGATAACGTTGTAGAACTGGCTGAGGTGTTTCAGGACGGCGCTGCTGAAGTAACCACCACCGTAGCGCGATCGCTACACCTACAGTTCCCAATCCAAAACTAAACAATGACCAGCGATCATCAAATCCACCAATTACCGCATCAACCACCCCTACAGTAATCAAAAAGCTGGGTAGCGGTTCTTTTCGGTATGCTGACTTTAAAAATCTTGGTAATGCGGCATTCATCACAACTTACAATTTTCCAGTTCGGCTATTATTTCAAATTAATTACAATTTTAAGACTTACGATTCAAAGCCACAGTTTTTCTAAAGTCCAAGATAAGGAATGAAGATTAAAACTTATACCTTACTAGCACCAAAGCTAATAGCTCTTTTGTATTTTAGTGTTTTATCAGTTTAAAACCTACCTCCTAATCCAAGAAATACTTATGTTAGAACTCTACTTTAAACCAAGCCATGCGAGTACTCCTTGACCGTTGACATACTCAATTATCATGATCAGCATAAAACCAATCATTGCGGCTCGACCATTCAAACGTTCAGCATACTCATTAAAGCCAAACTTTGGTTCCTCTAGCCTGGGTAAAGTTGTAGGTTGTGGTTGTGCCATTAATTTTAAAACCTCTTTTCGGCAAGTGGGAATTGACAAAGTTAACTCAACTTATGCACAGTTTCTTGGCAAAGAACCTTGCTTCAAGTAGTGCAACAGGCTAGTGACTATCTACCGGAGAGATAAGTTGATCTCAGGTAGCTTAACACTTATTTATATTTCTTTACTATCCCTTATCTATTGTAAAAGATAAACACGTTTCTCAACTGCAATATGTTTAATTACAAAGATGAACTTTTTGTCTGTAGTAAATAATACGTTTTTCTGTTCTGTAAACCTAGATACGGGACATAAAGTGTCTCCCCTGTTTTCCTTGGCAGGCTTAAGCTAAGAACAGGAGTCAAAGAGATAGTGATAAATGGAAATTGGTGTCCCCAAAGAAACGAAGGATCAGGAGTTTCGCGTAGGGCTGAGTCCGAGTAGCATTCGGGTGCTGAGCGAGAATGGTCATACAATCTTTACTGAAACAGGAGCAGGTGCAGGTGCAGGTGCTGGCTTTAGCGACGAGGACTATCGCCAAGCCGGAGCACAAATTGTTCCCACGGAAGATGTTTGGCAGTGTGAGTTGGTTGTTAAAGTCAAAGAACCGTTACTGTCGGAGTATCGCTTTTTGCAAAAAGGGCAGCTATTATTTACCTACTTGCATTTAGCAGCTAATCGGGGTTTGACTGAGCATTTAATAGATTGTGGTGTGACGGCGATCGCCTACGAAACTGTCGAACAAACAGGCAGCAATAAATTACCTCTACTTACTCCGATGAGCATCATTGCTGGTCGCCTAGCAGTGCAATTTGGGGCAAGGTTCCTGGAGCGTCAACAAGGGGGTTGTGGTGTACTCTTAGGCGGCGTTCCTGGGGTTAGACCGGGTAAAGTCGTGATTTTAGGTGGGGGTGTTGTTGGTACAGAAGCTGCCAAAATTGCTGTAGGCATGGGTGCTACTGTGCAAATTTTGGATGTGAATGTGGAGCGTTTAACTTATTTGGAAACTTTGTTTGGCTCTAGAGTTGAACTACTTTACAGTAATTCCACCCAGATTGAAGCTGTTGTGCCAGAAGCAGACTTACTCATTGGTGGAGTTTTAGTTTTAGGTCGCAAAGCCCCCGTGCTTGTACCTCGGAGCCTAGTAAAACGAATGCGTTCCCGTTCTGTAATTATTGATGTTGCTGTTGACCAAGGCGGTTGTGTAGAGACTTTGCACCCCACATCCCATACTCATCCCACCTACGTAGAAGAGGGAGTGGTACATTATGGAGTTCCAAATATGCCTGGGGCTGTACCGTGGACGGCAACGCAAGCACTAAACAACAGTACCCTTCCTTATGTGCTGCAATTAGCTAATCTGGGAAGCAAGGCACTAGAAATTAACCCAGCTCTAGCTAGTGGTGTAAATGTATTCAACAATCGTTTGGTGCATCCAGCTGTGCAAGAGGTGTTTCCCGATCTGGCTAGGTAGGATAAAACTAGTATTTGGTCTGCGCTAGTCTAGAGATATAGTCTATTGCTTCTTAGGCAACTGGGCGTAAAAAGGTTTGATTATGGCTCATCTCAATCTGCGTCGCCCTGAAAATGTTAGCGGCGATTTTTATGTAGATAGTTCTTGTATTGATTGTGATACTTGCCGCTGGATGACTCCAGAGGTGTTTAATCGTAATACTGGACAGTCAGTGGTTTATCATCAACCAGCGAATGAGACGGAACGATTGCGATCGCTCCAAGCTCTATTGGCTTGCCCCACGGCTTCCATTGGTACTGTTGAGAAGCCAAGGGATATTAAACAAGCTCAGCTGAGTTTTCCAATTTTATTCGAGGAAAATGTATATCACTGCGGCTACCATGCGGAGAATTCCTACGGTGCTGCTAGCTACTTGATTCAGCGACCGGACGGCAATATTTTGGTTGATTCTCCCCGCTTTACCCCACCACTAGTTAAGCGGCTAGAGGAGATGGGGGGAATTCGTTATTTGTACCTAACTCATAGAGATGATGTTGCAGATCATCAGAAATTTCAGGAGCATTTTGGGTGCGATCGCATTCTGCACAAAGACGAAATCTCTGACGATACTCGAAATGTCGAAATTCAGCTAACTGGATTAGAACCTAATCAACTAGCACCGGATTTGTTGATTATCCCAGTTCCTGGTCATACCAAAGGTCACACAGTTCTACTCTATAGAAAGTTTCTGTTCACGGGCGATCATCTTGCCTGGTCTACTCAGCTTAACCAGTTGGTTGCCTTCCGCAATGTTTGCTGGTACTCCTGGTCAGAACAGCTTAAATCAATGCGTCAGTTGGTTAACTACTCTTTTGAGTGGGTACTACCAGGTCATGGTCGCCGCCACCATCAGGATTCAGAAACTATGCGCCATCAAATGCAAGAGTGTATTAATTGGATGGAATCGAAGTAGCGAATAATTTAGTTTGGGGTCTGATTTCTGTACCGCTATATACAATTTACTAAAAACTAAGACGGCGTGCTGTCCCATCATCCTGAAAGCGCTGTTCACCAATTCCAACAAGCTGCACAATTACTTCGCGTGAGGGTAGTGTCCAATTTCCCTGACGCGCTGCAATCTCAAAAATTGTTTTTTGCCCGTCTGTACTTACTTTGTAAGCTGTGGTTGCCCAAGTACCATTTTTATACTCAAATGTATGGCCATCATCTTCGTAAAGTGTCCACTCACCTCTTCCAGACCAAATGCATAACGTTAATTGGTCAATTGGGCGTTCATCTGTATATTGGATTACTGGTGTCATGGGAATGATTGCCCCGGCGCGGACATAAAGTGGCATTCGTTCTAAAGGTGCGTGTGCCAGAATGTGTGTTGGACCTTCGTAAGATGCACCACTCCACCAGTCGTACCAAGTACCTGCGGGTAAATATACGGCACGATGCTCAATGCCGGGTCGATAAATTGGTGCAGCCATCAGTGATGGACCGAGCAACACTTGATCGGAAATTGTGTATGTTTTTAAATCATCTGGAAAATGGTATAACAATGGGCGTAAAATCGGTGCGCCAGTTGTAGCTGCTTCCCAAAAGAGGGTGTAAATATAAGGCAATAACTGGTAGCGCAGATTAATGTATTCACGGCAAATACGTTCAACGCGATCGCCAAACACCCAAGGTTCATGACGTGCTGTAGTCATAGCTGAGTGACCGCGCATTAATGGGTAGAGCATCCCCACCTGCATCCAACGGGCAAATAGTTCAGCAGTGGCATTACCAGCAAAACCACCAATATCGCTACCCACAAAAGCAACACCTGATAGTCCCATGTTGCAGAGCATCGGCAGGGACATTTCTAGATGATCCCACAATGACTGATTATCACCCATCCATACCGATGACCAGCGCTGCACTCCGGCGTAACCTGATCGCGTTAGGACAAATGAGCGCTGATTAGGTCGCAACCTTTCCAAACCTTCAGCACACGCCTTTGCCATCATCAAACCATACAAGTTATGAACTTCGGCATGAGTCGTGCGATCGCTAGGAATAAAATTCTCCCCCTGTCCCCGTGTCTCCTTGTCCCCCTGTCTCCTTGTCTCCTTGTCCCCCTGTCCTCCCTGCGGGGCATCTGGGGGGCACCCAATCTGATGATCCGGATCACCCAAAGGGCGATCGCTGAAGGCTGGGTCATTCATATCATTGCAAAACCCAGCAACGCCGCTGTCTGTTAAGCTTTTATGTAAGTCGCCCCACCACTGACGCACATCAGGACGCAAGAAATCGGGAAAAACAGCTTTATCAGGCCCAAACATAGCCGTGAAACAGCTTGCCATCAGCTTTCCGCACAAAATAGTCGTGTTCTACTCCCTCATCGAAGACATGGTAGTCTGCTTCTGGTTCGTACTTCACACCCGGATCGATAATTGTGACTGTCTTAAACCCATCTTGTGCCAAATCGCTAATTAATTTACCAGGGTTAGGGAAGCGCTTAGGACTCCAGGTAAAGACACGGTAGCCGCGCATATAGTCGATATCAAGATGAATCACATCGCAGGGAATCGAGCGATCGCGGAATTCTCTTGCCAGGAGACGCACAACAGTTTCAGATTCATAACTCCAACGGCATTGATGGTAGCCAAGCGCCCAGCGTGGCGGTAATGGCATTCGTCCTGTCAGTTGGGTGTATGTGCGGACGATGTTTGCAGGTTCGGGACCATAAATAATGTAATAGTCCAACTCATTGCCGCGTGTTTCCATCCGCCAAACTCCAGGCTGATCTGCACCAATATCGAACTGACTCCAAAAGGTGGTGTTGAAAAAGATGCCATAGCCAACTTGTGGATGCAGCGCGATAAAAAATGGAATTGCCTGGTACATTTCATTGGTAAGAGAGCCGTAATCTAGTGCGTCAGCTGTCCAATTTGTCAAACGGTAAGATAGTTTGTCTAATAATCCGGTACGTTCACCAAAGCCATAGAAGTGTTCATCCGTTGCAATTTTCTTCCAGCCTGCAACTGCTCCTGTGCGCCAGCCCATACCCATGTCTGCATCTGCGGCAAATGGACGATTAGCTTTGTCGAAACAGGAGATTGATGGGCGATCGCGCTGGATCTGGACGCGGAGCTGCTCTGTTGTAATTTCTACTACTTCAGCTGTTTCCCCCACCTCAAAAGGTACGACAGCCCACTCTAGATCATCTATTGTTACAGCCCATGAGCGGCGGGGCATAAATTCTCCGTTCGGAGCCATCCGCACCCGAATTAAATTTGAGGCAAGTACACTGATTGCAACGCTAGAATCACCACACTTAAAACTGACAGTGCGATCGCCACGCTGTATTGCTTGCACTGCCCCCAATGTTGACCAGGGCTGATCGGTTGTAGGTAGTTGTCCGAAGTATTGCGGCATATTATTTCTTGATATGTAACCATGCCTCGCTCTATCGCATCACATTAAAACAATTTTATTTGTTTGGTAGTTTGTATTTTAATTTCCTTCCGTTTAGATACGTAATCAATTAGTTTAACCCAGTCAATTTGATTTTTACTCATAAAGTTCAACATAAACTCTTGAGTCATTTCATTAACTTTGGTAGCATAGGCAGCCTTGAACTTTTCATCTCTTTCCTTTGCTTTTTGATCAATTAGTACAATTATTTCTTGATAAAGATTGTTATCACCAGAAACAAAGTTCCAAAAATCTTGACCAGCATATTTATAATAGATTTTGTCTAGTTCTTAATCAACTATTCCAACACCTTTAATTCTTTTTTTGCCTTTCAACGGATTAACATCTTTTCCATACATACAACCATTTATAGCTATAATTTTATTTGTAATTCCTTAGCTGATACCTGTAAACAACTTTAGCCAGCCGCTATACATCGTCAATCAGTTCTAAAGATCTTTTGGTTCCCTCTGTCCCACTTCTTTCAACCCAATCACCCAGAGCAGCCCAAACTCTCGGTTTGTCAAATTGGGAAACGGGAGAGAAGCCATAACGCACACTCTATAAAGCCAGTGAGTCAACTGTATCTAATCCATTGGGCGAAGCTGACTCAGCTTGAGTTTGTCAGCATAATTTTTGTCAATCATCCCAGTAGAGGTATCACACCATTTAGCGATAACAGCGCTAGGAACGCCTTTGAGCAGCTGCAAGGTAATAAAAGTATCTCGGCAATTGTAAGGCGTTGTATCAGGTTTTATCGGGTCTACAACTATACTCCAGGCTCTACGCGCGAAGTTATCGTAGTTAATTGCTTTCCCTTCAGGAGATGGAAACACCAAACTGTCACCCTTACTTGATTCTGTCTTTATTGATTCAAGTAGTTGCTGCAAGTTAGGACTAACAGCGATAGTTCTTACTTTGTTGTTTTTACTGCCTTTCGACTTAATCTGCCTACCTCCACACATAACGATTGATTCACTGAAAGTTATCAGCGAACACTCATCAGATATTTTGTTCCAAGTAAGCCCGATCGCTTCGCTGGGTCTACATCCAGTAAGAAATAAAAACTCAACAAACGGCGCATAGTGTCTGTAATTGATGCCTTTTCTGCAATTGGTTTTAAAAGAGTTGATTACAGATTGTCTCTCATCTTCAGTAAATGAGATCGGATTAGGGCCTGTGACATATTTAGGCTTTGGCATATCTTGAGCCATACCGTAGAACGGATTATTAGCAATTAATTTGTGTTTAACCCCCCCAGTCACAGCAAGCGGATAGATATGTTAAAACTCTACGAGTTTGGTCTTGGGTTGTAATTTCTTCTAGTTTGGCTTTAACAGTTAAAGCATCATAATTGAGATCATCCTTTAGCTTTTCAGCTTGCCTAAAAATTTCCTCATGAAAAGCTAATGTGCTTTGTTTAATTTTGGAAGTTTTATAGGTTAAATATTTATCCCAAAGTTCTCTAATCGTTACATTTTGAGAAGCTTGTATCACTGATACAACTTCTAAAACAGTTGGTTGAGACTTCCCGTACTTCTGTAAAGTCTGATCAAACTTCTCAAACGTTATGTCGCTATCAATCGTTTGAGCCTTAGCTCTAGCAACTTTAAGAGTATCCCTAGAATCCTTGCCGATTGTCAGCGAGTAAGTTTTACGATCCAGAGTCCATCTAAGGCGTAAAGAGTCACGAAATTGTTCAATAGTAACTCTGCCAGTCTTTTCTTTCCCCGTAAATGCTGTTTGCGCCATATCTTGTATCTACTCTCACTGTCTAGTATGTGATACAAGTATGATACAAGCTAAATTAACTATCAACCTTTAAACTTGAGCTTATTTCAAATAGCAATTATTGCTGTAGTGCTTGCCAGTCGAGGCTTAAAGACATTTATTTAAAAAGCGGGTAGTCGGACTCGAACCGACGACATTCAGCATGGGAAGCTGACGTTCTACCACTGAACTATACCCGCACTTAGCTATCTAGATTTTAGCTGATAGCTAATAATGATTATACGACTATTTGGGGAGCGGAAGTTTCGGTTGCGGCTGCTCAATAGAATCAGGAGGCAGCGATTCTGCTTCTGAAATTGGCGATCGCACTCCATTCTCTACCGCAACGTGACGCGTTTTCTTGCGTCCGCCCTGCATCAACTCCATAATCCGGCGCTGGAATGTGTCTACATAAGTAAACAGAACTGGCACAACAACTAACGTCAGCAACGTAGAAGTTGTAAAGCCACCCATAATTGCAATTCCCATCGGACTCCGCACCTCAGCCCCCGCTCCCAGTCCCAGGGCTAGCGGTATAGTTCCCGCAACCGTAGCTAGAGAAGTCATCAGAATTGGTCGCAGGCGAGACATCCCAGCCGCAAGCACCGCCTGATACTGCGGTTTACCTTCTTCTTGGTTGATTATCGTATAGTCTACCAGCAGGATAGAATTCTTCGTCACAATTCCCAGTAGTAGCACAATCCCAATCAGCGCATACAGTCCCAATGCTTTTTGGGCAATCATCAAGCCCAGCAGTGCGCCTCCCAAAGAGAGAGGCAACGCCACCATAATTGTCAAGGGATGGAGAAAGTTATTGTACAGCAGCACCAGAATGGCATAGATACACATCAGCGCCAACGCCACAGCAGTTCCAAAACGACCGAAAATCTCATTCATAATCTCGGCATCACCAGCGGGTTGCTGCACAACTCCGGGCGGTAGCGGATTTAAGGCAGGTAGTTTGTTAACCGCTGCGGCAGCATCTCCCAAGGCAATTCCTTGTAAGTTTGCCTCTACTGACACTTGGCGGGCGCGATCATAGCGATTAATTTGCGCCGGACCACTGCCAAAGCGCAGATCTGCCACGGCTACCAAAGGCACAAGAGTACCATTCTCACTTGGTACTTGGAGGTTGCTTAAATTGTCGATATCTTCACGCGCCTTGGGGTCAATTTGCACCCGAATTGGAATTTGGCGGTCAGGGAGATTAAACTTGGCAAGATTCGCTTCATTGTCTCCGAGTGTGGCAAGAAACGCAGTCCGAGCGATCGCTTGTACTGTTACTCCCAAATCTGCCGCCCTTGCTGGATCGGGAATTATTAAAATTTCTGGTTTAACTAGACTAGCAGTAGAGTTAGCTTCAACTAACCCAGTCACCGTTCTCATCTGCTTTTCCAATGCACTAGCAGCCTGATTTAAAGCTTCAGGATTATCTTCACTCCTGAGAACAATAGACAGATCCTTACTACTTCCTGCTGCTCCTTGACTCTGAAAACTAATGCGTGCGCCAGGAATTTGGGAAAATTTGGGACGCATCTGCTGTTCAAATTCAGCTTGGGAAAGCTCACGGTCTGCTTTTGGCTTCAATTTAACGCTAAGTGTTGCTGCACTCACTTGTGGCGTTGCCAACACACTATCAACCGCTGAGCTTTGGCGTAACAGTGTAGTTGCTTGTTGGGCGATTTTGGTTGTGTCTGCCAAGGTAGAACCAGGTGGCAGTTCAAGTGAAACTGTTGAAATCCCCAAGTCGCCGTTATCAACAAATCCTTTAGGAATTAGCGGGACTAGCATCAAACTACCGATGAAGAAAGCGATCGCAATTCCGATAGTCGTCATCCGATGCTTCAATGCCCACTTCAGCACTTGACGATAAGGCTGAAACCGCCGTCTTGGAATTTGTCCATTCTGGTTATGCTGCCCCTGACTACTCTTCGGCTTCAGAAAATAAGCTCCCAGCATTGGAGTTATGGTACGCGCCACCAGGGTTGAAAATATAGTAGAAACGGCAACCGTTACGCCAAACGGTTGAAAAAACTGACCGGGTATGCCGCCCATAAAAGCAACTGGCAGAAAAACGGCAACAATTGTTGCCGCACTAGCTAACACTGCCAAACCAACTTCCGCAGAAGAATCAAAAGCAGCCTGACGCGGCGTTTTGCCCATCGCCATGTGCCGCTCCATGTTCTCAACTTCAACAACGGTGTCATCCACTAAGTTACCCACTGCCAGCGCCAACGCCAGTAAGGTCATGTTGTTGAGCGTGTAACCCAGCAACATCTGAACACCAAACGTAGGCAAAATTGACAGGGGCAAGGCTATTGCTGTAATTACGGTCGCTCTCCAGTCGCGCAAAAAGACTAAAATTGTTACTACTGCTAAGACCGATGCTTGGATTAAGTCATCTATCGTATTTTCATAAGATTCGCGGATAAAGTCGCCGCGCGTAAAAATAAGTTGCAGACTGGCATCCGCTGGCAACGTTTTTTCTAACTGCTCTACCTGCTTTTTTACCCCCTGTTCTACTGTGACAAGGGTAGTGCCACTACTACGTAAAACTTGGAAAGCAACCACAGGTTTGCCATTTAAAAAGGCAGCTTGCCGCGGTTCCGCAGAGCCATCACTTACTTTCCCCAGACTGTACAAAGGTACAAAATCTCCATTGGGCAGGACAATTTGATAGTTCTGCAAAACTTCGACACTGGCGGCACTACCAAGTGTCCTAATTGTCTGTTCGCTACCACCTAACTCGGTGCGTCCACCAGGCAAATTTGCGTTAAAGGCGCGAATCTGATCGTTTACCTGAGTTGCTGTAATTCCCAGAGCTTGTAACCGACTTGGATCAATGTCTACCCGAATTTCACGGTCAACACCGCCGACACGCCGGATTTGAGCAACTCCTTTCACCGATAACAGGGCGCGGCTAATTGTCTCGTCAACCAAGTTACTTAAGTCTTCTACTGTGCGCCGCTGGGAAACTAGGGCATAGGTCATGATCGGACCACCAGCAAACTCCAATCGCTGAACTATCGGTTCGTTGATGTCTTGGGGCAAATTTTGGCGGATTTGGGCAACGGCATTGCGGACATCATTAGTAGCGCGATCGCTATCTGTACCCAGCACAAATTCAATTGTTGTCTCTGAAACCCCGTCATTAACTGTCGAGATTATATTGTCAATGTTTCCTAATCCAGCGACGGCATCTTCAATTTCCTTTGTAACCTGTGATTCCAGTTCCGCTGGTCCTGCTCCGGGCTGAGTTACTGTAACCGAGACAGCTGGAATATCAATATTTGGGTTAGTATCAATACCTAGCTGGGTAAACGAGAACCAACCTACAACAGTTAAAAATAAGAATAAAACTATCGTTGGTACTGGACTACGAATTGACCAGGCGGAGACATTAAAAGACATAGCAATAAAAGTGAGGAGTAAGGATAAGGAGTTATAGCGATCGCTGATTAAGACTAGGGAGTTATGGTAGAAGTTTCATTTGGTACGACTTGGACGCGATCGCCATCTTTGAGATATCCCGCCCCAGCTACCACGACGCGATCGCCTTGTTTTAACCCATTCTTGATTTCCACGCTGTCACCATTAGGAACTCCCCCTAATTCCACAGTTTGGGCTTTAACTGTGTTGTCGCTCACTAGCAAGAATACAATTGCACTACCATCCGCTTGAGGTAAAACTCCCTTTGCCGGAACTGTTAACCCCGGAACTGTTGCTGTTGTAATCGCTGCACGCGCAAACATCCCTGATCGCAGTAATGAAGTTGGTGGTAGGTTAATTTTGACCGTTGCTTTCCGGCTTTCAGGATCAACCAAAGGTGAAATTTCTCTGACTCTCCCCTGTAAGCGAACGCGAGGATCAGCATCGTAAGTAATCAGCGCTGGTGCATCAATTCCTACTTGTGGTAGCTCAGTTGCAGGTACTTGAGCTTGCAATTCCAGAGCGCCATTTTGGATAATTGAGAAAAGCTTTTGAGTTCCACTTGCAACATCACCAACTTCGGCGGTTGCTTCAGCAACAAGCCCACCAGCAGGAGCGCGAACCACAGTTTGCCCTAACTGAGTTTGCTGTTGTGCCAAAGTAGCGCGGGTACTACGAACATCAGCTGCGGCACTGTTAATATTAGCTTGGGCAACACGGACTGCTTCTCTAGCAGTTGCAGCAGCTGTAGCGCGAGTATCTAGTTCTTGACGACTAATTGCCCCAGCACTTGCAAGTTGTTGATAACGTTGGAAATTCCGTTCAGCTTCTGCTAAAGTGGCACGAGCTTGAGCTAGGGCTGCTTGTCTTTGTCCCACAACTGCCTGGTTTGATTCTACATCTGCTCTCGCCTCGTTAATTTGCGCCTGTAGCACAGAATTATCCAAAATAGCCATTACCTGCCCCTTTTTTACGACATCTCCCTCGTCTACAAGTAATTGCTCAATTTGTAAGCCAGTTGTTTGAGGTAAAACAGGAATCAGATCGCGGGCTGCTACTGAACCAGTAACATTGAGTGTCCGAGCAACACGAGTGGTTTGTACTGGTGCAACAGTGACGCTCATTGCAGGTTGAGGAGATTGCTGTGCTACGGTTGGGGCTTTGGCAGTTGGACGAGACAGGAAGCGCGTTCCCCCAAGGGCAAGTACAATTCCCAAACCAGTACCAATTAAAATGCCTTTCCATCCATTGAGCAAACCTCCTGATGGCTTTCGTCCTAGCCCCTTACGGGCAACGCTATCAACAGTTAGCGCTGATTCAGAGTCGAATTCTTCTTCCGTTTCCGAAAAAGCATTAGGAGCCACAGCAATACCTCCGTTTCAAGCTAGCAGCAAAAGCTATTTGCTAAGAAAGTTTGAGTTTAATTAATCTATTTAAACTATGACTTATTTTTAGAATGACTGGCTCTGACCGGAGTAGTAAACGGAAACGGTTTCTGTAGTCACAGGCACGCTGGAAAAGATTGCTGCCTCAGTACAATTAAAATCAATGTGTTGAGTAGCATGGTCAAGAACAACTAAGCTAGGTTAAATTACCCAAGGGTAAGGAGGAGCAATGAACTGGTGGACACGACTGAAAAAGAATCCCCTAGCTCGATTTGGGGCTGTGTTGCTGTTAGTTTTTTATACAGCAGTAATTGCAGCTGATTTTGTTGCCCCTTACGATCCTTATGACTCTCAGGCGAATGGCTCGCTACTACCACCTACTCAAATCTACTGGCGGAATGTAAATGGGGACTTTGTGGGACCGCACGTTTATCCCACAACTCAAGGAAAGACAGAATTAGAAACAGGTGATCGCAAATTAATTGTAGATAGCCAAAAGCCCGCTTGGTTTCGCTTATTTACTACAGGTTCAACGTACCAGTTGTTTCGCCTTAGTTTGCCATTACCTCCCAAATTTGAGGAAGTAGAAATATTCAGTGGTATTCCCAGCAATCTGCACTTATTTGGTACAAGTGGCGCGGCAAAATTTAATTTTTTAGGAACCGACGAACAAGGGCGCGACCAATTTAGCAGGCTATTGCACGGAGGTCGTATTAGTCTCAGCATCGGCATAGTGGGAATTGCAATTACATTTCCTTTGGGGATGCTGATTGGGGGCATTTCTGGCTACTTTGGCGGCTGGATTGATAGCATTTCGATGCGCTTGGTCGAAGTGCTAATGACAATTCCAAGTATTTACCTCCTAGTTGCCTTAGCCGCAGTATTACCGCCAGGGCTAACTAGTACCGAGCGATTTGTATTAATTGTGTTGATAACTTCGTTTATTGGCTGGGCTGGGCTGGCGCGTGTAATCCGGGGACAAGTGCTGTCAATTAAAGAACGAGAATTTGTTCAAGCAGCACGAGCAATGGGTGGTAAGCCATTTTACATTGTCCTGCGTCACGTTTTGCCGCAAACGGCTAGTTATATCATCATTTCGGCAACGCTAGCAGTTCCAGGCTTTATCGTAGCGGAATCAGTGTTAAGTTTAATTGGTCTTGGGATTCAGCAGCCTGACCCCTCTTGGGGAAATATGCTATCACTGGCAACGAATGCTTCAATTTTAGTATTACAACCGTGGCTGATTTGGCCCCCGGCGTTGTTGATTATCCTAACGGTACTGGCGTTTAATTTACTTGGTGATGGGTTACGCGATGCTCTTGATCCGCGTAGTTTGCGACGGTGAGTAACCATCAACCGCTCAACCATTTCAAACCATAGGTAGACACTGGTTAAGCCTAAAGAGCGAGACTTTCATAATTTACATACTGGTAAGCTAGTTCAAGAAAATAAGAGACATTGGATGGGTGTTATACCGCAGTGGCCCAGAGTTGTACATCAAAGAAGAGCGATGTCAGATGTACAAACAATGTCAATGAAGTAAGAGTATAGGCGGTGTGGAGTTTTTATCGCTTCCTCCACTTTGTTGCTACCGAGGGGAGACTCAACTCTCCATCAGAGCGGTCTTAGGTAGTGATCGTCTATTCTCCGAATAATTTATAGTTTGTCGTAAACAAGTACGAGCCTTAGTGTTTACTAACAACAAGGCTTTTTTAATATTGGTACAAATTAGTAGGCAACAGGATGTTGCCCGTAAAATGGTAGTGCCTCTAACCAATTAGGGCGTTTTTCTTGTTGCCAATCTAAATAAGCCAGTTCTAACAAGCTCGAAACAGTCTTACCTAAATTAGTTGGTACTTTAATCACCTGGCAGGAATTAGATAAATCGCTTAATTTTTGGTGCGCCTACTACTTCAGGCATCAGTACTGTATCTGGTAATAACTGAATTAAACCTGAACCAGTTGAGTTAAGTTGATATATGGCTACAAATACTTGACCACGTTGAGCAGGCAATTCAACTGCTTTAATCAAACTTTTTTCTCTAGGTAACGCCTCGTCTGTATAGTGCGACCAAGCTATTGCTGCCAAACTAGAAACAGTAAATAAGGGAATATCTAATTGTTGCGCCAACGTTCGGGCAGTAACTACACCAATACGAGTCCCAGTGAAGCTACCTGGTCCTTTAGCTACGGCAATAAACGCTAAATCTGCCCAGGTTTCAGGCTGGATAAATTCAGCTAAATAGTGATGCAAATGAGTAGAGAGCTTCTGTCCTAAGCCCCATACCGAAGTTCGCGAGTCTCCAGCAAAGTTATTCAAAGCTAAACCTAACTCTGGACTACTAGTATGTAGTGCCAAACCATATTTATTTGGTTCAAGGCAATCTTGCATTAATTACGCCGCCAAATCTTAATTTTGTTGTCATAACTACCACTAACTAAAGTTTTACCGTCAGCACTAAAAGCAACTGAAGTGACACCTTTTGAGTGTCCAGGCAGTTGAATTAATTCACCTGTAGACAACCACAACTTGACCGTTTTATCTCTTCGACCACCACTAGCAATTATTTGGTCGTCAGGACTAATAGTTAATGAACTAACTCCACGCGGCAAAAAAAAACTTCCTGCTGTATGCCTAAAAAAAAAGTTTGAATTGGTTGTAATGTGTGCAGATTCCATAATTTAATTTCACAATTATGATTTCCACTAACTAATTGCCCATTAGGGCTAATAGCAATTGATTTTACTCCTGCTGAATCAGAAAACTGGCAAATCTCACCACTAATCCAATTCCATATTTTCACTGTTTTATCATAACTCCCACTCGCTATAAACTGACCTTCAGGGGTGATAGCAACTGAAGTAACAGACTTTGAATGCCCAAGTAGTGTCTTAATTTTTTGCCTGGTTATCAAATTCCACATTATGATAGTTTTATCACTACTGCCACTAGCAAGAGTTTGTCCATCAGGGCTAATAGCAACAGTCAATACAGCTTGACTATGACCCAAAAAACTATCAATTTTTTGCCCCTGTTGCCAATCCCATAATTTAATTATTTTATCACCGCTACCACTAGCTAATGTCTGTCCATCAGGAGAAAATACAACTGTAGAAACCCATTTTTGTCTTGGATGTTCAGATAAAGTAAGAATTTCTTTAGCAGTATTTAGATCCCATAGTTTAACGCTGCCGTCCTCACTACCACTTGCAACTGTTTGATTATCAGGACAAACAGCAACAGAACGAACCGCCGCTAAGTGTCCGTTAAGAGTGTGTACACATTGCCAAACTTGCTTTGGTAAATTGGATATGGGTGGAGGCAGAACTAGTACACCTGGTTTAGTAGTTTCTTGAATTGTCTGAGGATTTAAATCATTTAGTACTTCATTGGCTGATTGATAACGCCGCTTAATACCACGTTCCAACATCTTGGATAAAACTTTAGTCAATTTGTCACTAATTGGATTATTTAAGTAATTTTGCCAAACCCACTTGTCCTCGTTGAGAGAGTACAACTGAAACCGTTTAGCTTTAGTTAAAAGATGGATACAAGTAAGACCCAAACTAAAAATATCACTAGCAAAAGTTGCTTTGCCCATAGCTTGTTCAGGGGCAACATAGTCAGGGCTTCCTATTTTTGTCCCAGTTTCACCAACTATGTCTGTGAGTATTTTACTGATACCAAAATCTACTAAAAAAAGTTGGCGATCGCTACTTCTTCTAATAATATTTTCCGGCTTAATATCTCGATGAATTATTTGATTATCGTGGAGTAACTGTAACACTGGTAGCAAATCATGTAACACCTGCCAAATTTGCCCTTCGTCAAAAGCACCCTCAGCTGCCAATTCCTGAGCTAAATTTTGCCCATTAATGAAATCTTGAACTAAATACTGGCGACGGTCTTGCGTAAAAGTTGCTAGCAGTTCGGGAATCTGCGGATGTTTACCCATCTGTTCTAGCAGCACTGCTTCTTGACGAAATAACTCAGCTGCTTTTTCAGAGTTTTTGGTGCCTTGTACTTGGGGGAAAAATTGCTTAATTACACAGTAGCGCCTAGAAGGCTTATGTTCATCTACTGCCAAGAAAGTTTTACCGAAGCCACCTTGACCTAATGGTTTAATCGCGCGGTAGCGATCGCCCAGTAATAACCTTACGCCGCAATTCTGGCAAAACTTTGTTCCAGCTGGATTTTGGGGTCTTTGGCAATCGGGATTGAGGCAATAGCTCATACTGGAAAGAATTCAGCACTTGAATCTATCCTAAGTCTTCCCAAGACTGTAAGGGCATTTTAGTTACTGCCCCTACTAGATGTTCCAGTACCATGATGCTAATTACTAAAACGCACCTCAATTATCAAGTTGGCACCAATTCCCCCGGACGCAGCTTTGCCCACTTGCCAGTCTCCTGCTTAAAGCTGAGGCAACCAACTACGTCATATTCCGTTTCAATAAACTCCTCACGAGTACGGATATTGACGTTAATGCTGGGTTCAATTGGCTCAAAATCGGGTGTTTCAGTTAAGTGGGGCTGTTGATGCTGAGTTTCAACTGCATGGTAAGTTATGCATTGGTCTACATAATGGCAGTTCACACAAATACACATAGAACCAACTCCATCCAAAGGCTTTGTTGTTAATCTAGCTTAGACAAGACAGTTAGTTAGCTGTTGAGTTGATTTTTGTTGCAATGTCCAGTCAGTCAATATTATCTCCAGAAAACTGGCCTTTTAGCCTGGAATGGCTACCACAACCAGCTTACTTAGTAGGCGGTGCAGTGCGAGATGCAATGCTGAAGCGCACTTCGGAGTATTTAGATCTGGATTTTGTGCTGCCAACTAATGCAGTCAACACAGCACGAGTAATCGCTAATCACTATCAAGCTGGTTTTGTCTTACTCGATGCTGAACGCCAGATTGCCAGGGTTGTATTTCCCGAAGCTACTGCTGACTTTGCCCAACAAGAAGGAATCAGCCTGGAAACGGATCTCAGACGGCGGGACTTTACCGTAAATGCGATCGCCTATAACCCGCACACTAGAGAACTGATTGATCCCTTGCAAGGCTGTGCCGACTTGCAACAACGTTTACTTAAAATGGTTTCACCACAAAATCTGCAAGACGATCCTTTACGGCTATTAAGGGCTTACCGTCAAGCAGCACAACTAGATTTTGTGATTGATGCCGCTACTCAATCAGCGATTCGCCAGCTTGCACCTTTGCTAAGTCAAGTTGCAGCAGAACGGGTACGGGTAGAACTGGGATATCTCCTCAGTAACTCCAAAGGAACCCCTTGGCTGATTGCTGCGAGGGATGCTAATTTACTTGCAACCTGGTTTAAAAGTGCTACACCAGAACATTTCACAAAATTAGCAGCTGTTGATTCAGCAGCAGTAACACTAGCAAAAACTTGGTCTAATTTAGGCTTAGAACTCGCACAGCCAGTTCGGGCGTTGAAAACCACTCGGTTAAGCATTGCTAAACTTGCTTGTCTAGTTGCCTCAGATCCTGAATTGGCAGAGGCGGAGTTAATTCAGCTAACCTATAGCCGTACTGAAATTAGAGCCGTGACTACTACGCTCAAACTTTTGCCGCAACTAAAATTAAATAAACTATTAAGAGAAATGTCTCTAGCAGAACAATACTTTTTCTTTGGCACAGCTGGCTCAGTCTTTCCATCTGTAGCAGTGCTAGCAGTGGCAGAGGGCATAGCGGTAGAATTAATTGCTCCCCTAATTAATCGCTACCTCACTCCAGAAGATTTAGTTGCTCATCCGATGCCACTTATTAGCGGCAAAGAGTTAATGCAAGCATTGCAGCTACCATCTAGCCCACTTGTGGGGGAACTCTTGAATGCGATCGCTTTGGCAAAGGTAGAGGGCAAAATCTCCACACCCGCCGAAGCGCTGCAATTAGCATCCCAGTTACTTAATCCTCTGTAAATTTTATCCTCTAAATTCTATCAAGTTGTAATTTTTTCAAACTATCTCGTGAAATTTATAGAACTTAATAGCTAAAGTTTGTTTTGCAAATTTAACTTAGAGTTAAAAATCATGTGGCGGTTATTCCATCTTAAATCACCTACTAAAGCTTACCAATAGTTTCTAGGGAGCAAGAGTTTAACTATCCAACTTAGGAGAGGGCGACGTATGCTCTTAAGAGCAACTGAGAGAAGCTTCTCTCAGCTATCTTGATGTAAATTATTCCTTCTGCCTTTTTCAAGGATTTTAAACCCCGTCACAACAAAAATAAAAGCCTTTTAGATAACGATATTCCCAGTTATTTTATGTTTAATCGTAGCCGTCGTAATCTTGCTTATTGGTTCGCCCTGTCAATGGGGAGTATCCTAATTCTCTTTGCTGGGGTACTTTATTACCGCCAGGTGCAAGAGCAACTTCAAGCTTTCGATCAAGCACTTTACGGAAGAAGTAAAGTAATTGCATCTGGAGTTAAGTATTGGCATCATAGAACTCGATGGCGAGCCAGAGAAGATACACTGCTTTTGGAAAATATGCCGCTTGATAGTGAAATATTGTATGCCCGTTGGTACAACTCTCAAGGGCAAATGGTGCAATTTTTGGTGCTAAGGCAACAAGCCAATTACCATTAAAACTCGGTTTTCAAACTATTAAAACCCATACTAATCAAACAAAGGTAAATTTTTCAGAGCAATGGCTACGGCAGGTTACGTTACCTGTTCTCCAAAACAATTTGTTGATTGGCTATCTCCAAGTTGCCACTCCTCTTACACCTATCCAAGAAAACTTAGCGCGGACGCGGCTATTTTTAGCGCTGGGTGTACCAGTGACACTAGGCTTAATTGGCTTGACAGGTTGGTTTTTGGGGGGAATTGCCATGCAACCAATTCGCCGCTCCTACGAGCAACTCCAGCGCTTTACTGCTGATGCTTCCCATGAATTGCGGGCTCCTTTGGCTGCGGTTTTGAGTAATGCTCAAGTCGGGTTACTGTCTCCAGTCAAGGCGGGGTACGAACAGCGTCAGCGCTTGGAGAATATTGTGAAATCACCAAGTCGATGAGTGTGTTAATCAGTAATCTGCTGTTTTTAGCACGTAATGAAGGACGATTGACTCCCGAAGTGTTAAAAGCATTGATTTTGTCAGCTTACTGCAACCACTAGTAGATGAATATACTGCTCAAGCAACTGCACAAAGCTTAAGTTTTATCAGTATTTTACCTGAGCAACCAGTAATTTTAAGTGCTGATCCAGAACTTTTACAACAGGCTGTCAGGAACCTGCTGAATAATGCTTTCAAATACACTCCATCTGGTGGCACTGTCCAGCTGCGAGTGTTTATCCAGTCACGGCGAGCGATCGCGCAAGTAACAGACAATGGTATTGGGATTCCAGCCGCTGATCTGCCGCATATTTTTGAACGGTTTTATCGAGTAGACACAGCGCGATCGCGGCAAACAGGTGGCTTTGGCTTGGGGTTAGCGATCGCGCAACAGATTGTAGAAGCTCATAAAGGGCAAATTACTGCGACTAGCGTATTTGGAAAAGGCTCAACCTTTCAAATCGAGCTTCCTCTTAGGGGGTGAAGAAGTTTGATGGGGGAAGTGCAATTTGGATGGGAGTAAAAAACGCTTATGGTTTGTAGGGTTATCTACCATCTCTATAATGCTTAGGCACTTTAAGGTTATCTCTGGGGTGTTCAAGGTAATTGATAGGCGATCGCACAATCTCCAT
Source organism: Chroococcidiopsidaceae cyanobacterium YX2bin18 (assembly GCA_030446505.1). GTDB lineage: Bacteria > Cyanobacteriota > Cyanobacteriia > Cyanobacteriales > Chroococcidiopsidaceae > JAHHHE01. Next base: position 19,814 of record JAUJND010000036.1, read on the forward strand.
TACAGCCATTTTTGCCTCTAAGAGAATAAAAACTTAGTTAATTTGCTTATCTAGGTTGATTGAAATTTTGAAAATTGATGAATTTTAGGTAATTCTTAAGTGTGGGGTTGTATAACTAGCACATAGGGATTTATAACTGGCTGGTTTGAGCTATGGAAAACGCACCAAATATCTTAGAAACTACTAAAGGACTACATAGAAACCAGAGGCTCATTCTTCAATCGCTATATACATCTCCTCATTCGATTAAGATATTTAGCTTTAACAAGAACACGATATTGAATCTTCAAGCTAAAGGTCTTGTTGAACTAAAGAATGAACAAGTATCTCTCACTTCATTAGGTCAAGCTATTTGTGATTTGTGGCAAGAGAAAGGTTCTAAAATCTCAGATTCTTCATCTGAACCAGAAAAGGGTGAGGCACAAAAATCATCTAAGTCAGCTAAATTAAGTCAAGAAAAGCTTGAGAAGAGCAATCAGTTTCTAGACCTCTACAAGCAAGGACTGAGCTATCAAGATATTGGAGATAAATACGGGTTAAGCAGAGAACGGGTTAGGCAAATTCTTAATGTTAACCCTGTATTTAATGAATATGTAGAAGAACGGGATAAAGCAAAAGCTATTGCTGAAGCTGGTGCTGAACGAGAAAAAGAAGAACGTGCAAAGCAACAACTTTATTTAAGAAGTTTGGCTATCCTTTACCCAGAACGAGTCGCAGAATTATGGGACTATGAGAAAAATAGAGAGGTCAAACCTGAAACCATTATTGCTGGAAGCACAAGTCAATATATTTGGTTAAAGTGTCCTATTGATGAACATTCTTGGAAGAAAAACCAAATGATATTACTACAAGCTGGAATAGAAGTGGTACAAGTGGATGCCCAATGTGTGCAGGCAAAAAAAAAGCCTGAAAAGCAGCGTAGTTTAATAGAGGTTTATCCAGAACTTGTCAGCCAATACTGGAATTACGAGAAAAACACTGAGGTTGGCTTGGAGCCAGTAAAACTTACTCTTGGGAGTAATAGAAAAGCATGGTTCAGATGCCCAATCGATTGCAATGAATGGCAGGCAATTATTGCATCCACTGTCACAGCAGTGGTCACAGGGTAATGCTGGATGCCAAGTTTGCAATGGAACTAATGAGCGTAAGCATGGTGAATGGAAGCGTAGAGAGCCGATAGCAGTTGAATTTCCTGATGAGATTGCTAAGTATTGGTTTTACGAAGCAAATAATGAGCTAAAGCTTGATCCTATGAAACCGACAATCGGATCAAGTAAAGAAGCTTTTTTAAGTGTCCGATTGATGGTCATGAATGGGTAGCAACTATCACTGCAATTGCTAAATCAGCTTGGACAAGAGGTAACAGTGGTTGTCCAGCTTGCAGAGGCTTGGTTACTACTCGAACTACATCGTTGATTGCTCTCTATCCTGACTATGTAGCCCAATATTGGAATTATGTCAAAAATGACGAATTAAATTTGTATCCGAATAAGTTGACCAGAGGTTCTCAACGGGAGGCTTGGTTTTAAGTGTCCGATTGATGGTTATGAGTGGAAAACTAGAATAGGTAGTATTACAAAAAGCTCATGGAGTTTAGGCAATAGTGGTTGCGCTAGTTGTTTTGGCTGGAGTCTAGAGGCTATTCGTCAATTTGTTGCCAGTTTGGAAGCTCACATTCCCAATTTAACTCAGGCTGAACTGTATAAAATATTTGAGCAGTCAGGAGTTTTAAGCACGCAGAATACTGAAGGACTTAAGATTGTCAAAGATATTATTAGGTAAGCTTTCAGGACAAAAACTTCGAGATGTAATTCAAGGGAAAGAAGTCAAACCTTGTGAATCTGAAATTGACTTGAATGATGAGCTTAAATCTGATACCGAACTACAAGTTGTTGATGCTGCTCCCTCATTAGATATATCAGAAGCATCTAAAACTTTTGAAACTGATGGTGATTCTTTAGGACAACTTGGTGAGTTTAACGAGCTACCGAAAGTCAAGGTACAGAAAAGCTTGGAATTTCTGAGTAGTAACATCATAGCTTCAGCAGATCAAGAAGCAATTGAGTTTTTCGTTGCTTCTAGACGTAACCGTATTTGGGCAGAAGTTTTTGAGGATGAGTCTGCCGTTGAAGGCGTAGAAGCCTTCATTGATGAAGGTTATGGTCGTCAGGTTAGAGATCAGTTTCTTGATGAATACAATCAAGCACGCGATATGCCGATTCCAGCAGGTTGGGCATTCCGGGTAAATGGCAAAATTACGCCCCCAAACTTGATGCAGAAGTTGGCTGAAGTTTTAACCCACATTGGACGGATATTGAGAACAGGCATCATTACATGATCTTGAATCATGAAATGTTCAGCAGCCTTCAACTGCTGCTCACATTCGGCAACTGCTTGATCGCTACCAAATTGATCTGATCATTGTAGATGAAATTCATCGTTGTAAACAGCGAGGAGATGATCCTTCTAAGCGACGGCAAATGGTTTTAGCTCTAATTACTAATGCAGAGAAGAACCCCGATCTTCATGTGCTAGGTATGAGTGCTACTCCGGTAATCAACAACCTTAAAGAAGGTAAAAGCTTGGTCGAGTTGGTTACAGGTATAGAACGGTCTGACTTGGGTGAGAGAGCAACGATCAATAACTGTATGCAGTTGCATCAGGCATTTGTTACTCTAGGCATTCGCTCCAGAGCCAAACCCAACCTCAAAATTAACCGAGTTACACTTCCAGTTGATTGCACTTATCTCGTTAATGAAATTCAGGAAGTGGGTACATCTATTTTAAAAATGGAGCAGATTCTTACTCGTGCTAGGGCGTGTCTGCGAACCTTCGCTACCTTAGAAAAAGAGTTAGGGTAGCTAGGTGATGAAGTGGCGGGATGATGGGGGTAGAGGTGATTTAACCGATAGGCAGTGGCAAAAGCTTCAGCCATTGTTGCCACCTCAAAAGCTCATACAGGTCAACCAGCCTACGATCACCGCCGTATCATCAACGGTATTCTTTGGCTACATCGAACTGGCGCGCCGTGGCGAGATATTCCAGAGCGCTATGGTAAACACAGCACAATCTCAAGTCGGTTTTACCGATGGCGAGCAGAAGGACTGTGGCAACAGATATGGGAGAATCTGATGCAACAAGCTGATACAGAAGGAAATATAGATTGGGAGGTACACTTCGTAGACAGTACCATAGTTCGCGCCCATCAGTATGCTTTGTTGGTGCAAAAGGGGGGAACCAGAAGCTCAGGCTTTGGGACATAGCGTTGGTGGCTTCAGCACTAAAGTCCATGTGAAAGCAGAAGGCTTTGGTAAACCAATCCATTTTGTCCTTACCCCAGGAGAACGGCATGATACAGTTGCATTTGGGGCATTGGTTAAGGAAGGAAAAGTCAAGCGCCCTGATCGAGGTAGGCCCAAGCATCACAGCCGATATCTAGTTGGTGACAAAGCCTACAGTAGCAACGAGATTCGGCAACAACTGCGTCGCTCTGGCACTACTGCTGTCATCCCCAAACGTAGTAACGAGAAACGACGTGGGCGCTTTAATCGAGGTTTGTACCGAGAGCGCAATCGGGTAGAGCGTTTGATTAATCGACTCAAACAATATCGACGAATAGCGACCCGGTACGAAAAATATGCTGTTAACTATCTTGCCATGCTGATGATTGGTGCTATTCGTCTTTGGCTGTGAGTTTGCAGACACGCTCTAGAATTCCAGCTATTCTCAATGAGCTTCGACCTAAAACTATCGTCTACACCCATTATGTTGAGGGTATCGTTGAGCAGCTCAAAGAGGCAATTGAAGCAGGCTGGATGGATTGTCGGTTTCCACATAGGGAGATAAGAGTGGTCGTAATAGTTTTATCGATGGAGCTACCGATATCCTGATTGCTAGCAGTGCAATGGCTGTTGGTGTCGATGGCTTTCAACGGGTTTGCGATCGCCTGATCCTGAATATTCCACCTTGGACAAGTGCTGAACTGGAGCAACTAGAAGGTCGATTAAATCGTCAAGGGCAGATTCATGACACTCTTACAATCTTCATGCCTGTGACCTATGGTTTGGATGATGGAGAACGCTGGAGTTGGGATGAGGGTCGATTAGCTCGACTGCAAAACAAGCAAACGGTTGCGGATGCTGCTGTTGATGGTGTGATGCCAGAAGGACAGCTACGCAATGAATCACAGGCATTCCGCGATTTGCGAAGATGGATGGAACGATTAAAGACGGGCGAACAGAAGTCAGTTATTCGCCCCAAAATTTTTGTTCCACTACCGGATGTTAATCCTATAGATGTTCAAAGGCGCAATGTTCACTATGGCGACTTCAGCCGTATGAACGCTCGTTGGAGTAATAGCTATAGTCACACCACCTATCAGCGTCTTCAGGGGAATCCAGAAGAGTGGATGCAGTACCATACGCTTTATCAAGAAGCTCGAAGAACTTGGTCAGTTATTCCCTATGAGGAGGCTATTAAATGGCTTCAGAAGCGTTCTGGTTTAGTTGTGGGTGACTTTGGTTGTGGAGAAGCACTAATAGCTAAAGCTCTCACTAGTAAGCACACAATCCATAGTTTTGACTTCATTGCTATTAATGATGGAGTCATTGAATGTGATATGGCTCGTGTGCCTTTAGAGGATAATTGTCTGGACGTTGCCATGTTCAATCTATCGCTCATGGGTCTAAACATGGCTGATTACATCCGAGAAGCAGCCCGTACTCTTAAACTTGATGGGCAACTTTGGATCTATGAGGTAACGTCTCGTATTAAGGATCTTCAGGGATTTATTAAAGGTATTGAACTAGCGGGTTTTAGAATAATTGAAAATATTGAGGTGTGGAAGTTCCAATACATTCGAGCAATCAAATCGGAGGAAGTCGAACTTTCTCAAATTAAAGTACAACTTTAGTAGGGGTGAGCGCACATTGAGTGGGCTAATAAATCACTGCACCGGAAAGACGAAAGCCGATGGTGCTGTGTTTTAGGTTATCTTCCACCTGCGAGCTTGATCGTTAGATTGCCAGTTCATGCTCCATAGAAATTTATTAGACCTCTTGCAAAAGGGTAGGGATTTATGTCAGAGGTAGTGTAAAACCACTACCCATGCCAACCTACGAACAAATTAAACATCTCAAGCCTGCTCAATTTAGACGAGCCTGCGGTGTGCAACCTGAAACTTTTGAGCAAATGGTAAGTGTGATTACACAAGCCAGAGCCCATCAGTCACCAGGCAGACCAAGCAAGTTATCCATCGCTGACCAAGTCTTGCTTACCTTGGAATACTTACGGGAGTACCGCACCTATTTTCACATCGCTCAATCATGGGGAGTGAGTGAAGCGACAGTCTATCGCATTGTTCAGCGTACGGAAACAGAGCTAATCCACTCACAACTGTTTCGCTTGCCAGGACGCAAGCAGCTTTTAGAGCCTGAGCATGAGTTAGTGATGGTTGTGGTGGATGTGGTCGAGCATCCGATTGAGCGTCCCCAAAAAAACAGCGAGCTTACTACTCCGGCAAGAAAAAACGGCACACACTCAAGTCTCAAGTAGTGGTTAATCAGGCGACGGGTCATATTATCTGTACGGCTCACGGCAAAGGTCGAGTCCATGATTTTCGACTATTCAAAGGCAGTGGTGTGCGAGTGCATCCACAACGGCAGTGTTTGGCTGACCGAGGTTATCAAGGCTTGGCAAAGCTGCATCCCAATAGTTGTATCCCCCACAAAAAGCGACCAAACACACCCTTGAGTGTTCAGCAGCGCCATGAGAATCGCCAGCTTGCCCAACTGCGGGTGGTGATTGAGCATGTCAACGGATATCTCAAGCGGTTTCGGATTCTGGCTGAACGTTATCGCAACCGACGCAGACGCTTTGGCTTGCGCTTCAACCTAATTGCAGGCATCTATAATTACGAACTTGCTCGTTCTGCCTGACCTTTTGAAAGAACTCTATTATTGTGAGGTGGCGCTAATCCCACCACTAAATCATAACTGGCGGCGGATCGTCACAACCTTCATACCCGATGAACACCGAAGCGCGATCGCAAACCATTACTTGCACATCATCCGCCATCCAAGCTTTACACTCTTTCTAACGCACTAAGCGTTGTTATTTATAAGATGTAAATTGGTTGTGTATCTAAAATTTGCGGCATTACATTACCAATTACGCTAGCTTGTGCATATCCCAAAGCTTTAAGTGACGCTAAACAAGCATCAGCTTCTGACTCTGGAATAGATGCTAAAAGACCACCAGACGTTTGCGGATCAAATAGTAGAGGATAAATTGGATAATGCTCAACTTGATCTAAATTCTCTATATAACGCGATACCCGTAAATTTTCTGGGTAAAGTGAACTAACAATTCCCTTTTTGTACTGTCTCGCTTGCGCCTGCTAGAAGTGCGATCGCTTCCAACTTTAACTCAACTGCAACATGGGAAGCTTGTACCATTTCTATCAAGTGTCCTAGTAAGCCAAAACCTGTAACATCAGTACAAGCAGTGGCTTTATGTTGTAATAAACAAGTAGCTGCCGCTTGATTTGACAACAGCATTGATGCAACCGCATTATCAATCCATCTACCTTTAGCTTGTCGCAGCATATCAGCAGCAAATAGTGTGCCAGTACCTAATGCTTTAGTAAGAATTAGCACTTGTCCTGGTTGCATACCACCTTTGGTTAACAACTTGTCAGGATGAACCAAACCGTTGCAGGATAACCCAAATGAGAGTTCTGCACCCTCAGTTGTGTGTCCACCGACAAGCGGTGACTTGGCTTGATTTAGTACCTTTACAGCGCCTGACAATAGCTGGTAGAGAGTTTCTTCGACTTTTGGTTCTAAGGCATAGGGAATGGTGGCGATCGCTAAAGCACTCTGAGGCACTGCTCCCATTGCAAAAATATCACTCAAGCAGTGATTAGCGCTAATTTGCCCAAAGATAAACGGATCGTTAATTAAAGCGCGAAAATAATCAATTGTATGCACAATTAATTGACCTGCTGGCACTTGCACTACAGCCGCATCATCGGGTGCATCTAAACCAATAACAATATCGTTATCACTACAACTAGGTTGTTCCTGTTTAATTCTGTGCAGTACACGCTCTAAAACTGTACTCCCCACCTTAGAACCACACCCAGCACAGCGCATCGTCAAATTTTGAATTATTCCGCTCCCCTTGTCCCCTTGTCCCCTGCTCCCCTGCTCCCCTGCTCCCCTGCTCATTTCTGGTAAGTTGTTGAAGCGCTCCATAAACTTGCGATCAATCCAGTCTTTCCAGCGCCATAACAGATGCGAAGAACCAAAGCCAAAAGATCCTCTTGTAGCGATCGCTTTTCCATCTCCTGTACCAATTAAGCTTAAATATTGTTTCTGTGGCTGATAAAGCTTTGAATGTTTTCCTAATAAACTGCGGCGCAAGTTCTCAAACAGTGGTCTACCTTGCCTGACAGCAAAAACGCCAGCTTTAGGACGTGGATAATTAACCATCGTGGCAATATCACCAGCAGCAAAAATATCAGGGTGAGATGACTGTAAGCTATCGTTTACTTGAATAAAACCTTGTTTGTCGGTTGCTAGTCCAGAAGCTTTTATCCATGCGGGTGCTGATGCTTGTGTTACCCAAAAAAGGTGATCAAATTCAACCTTTAACCCAGATTTACAACTAACTTTGTGTGGTTGAACTGCACACACTGTTTCTCCAAGATGTAGATTTACTCCGCGTTGCGTCAAAATTTCCTCAAGGCGGCGACGCACCCACGAATTATAATGAGGCATCAGTTGGTTATCACTGTGAAATAAGTGAAGTTCCAGGTTATTCAGTGGTTGCTGTGCAGCTTTAAGTATCTGATGTAGATGACTTTGGATGGAGAGTGCTAATTCAACACCGCCAGCGCCTCCACCTACAATTCCCAGACAAATAGGTTTATCAGGGGTTGCAGTTACGCTATCAACTATTTGGTTCCATTGTGCTAGTAGTTGAGATACAGGTTTAGCCGGAATTGCATATTCTACTGCACCTGGTACGCGGTTAGTAGCTGGGGTACTGCCAATATCTATCGACAATAAATCGAAAGCTACGGGAGGACGATTAGCACAAAGAACTTTTTTGTTATTTGAATCTAGATTAATTACTGAGTCGATATACAATTGTGCCTGGGCAAACTGTGCTAGTGATCGCAAATCAATGTGACATTCATCGTGACTGTAGAAGCCTGCTATATGACCAGGCAGCATTCCGGAATATGGTGTGTCTGATGCTGACGTAATTAAAGTTAAGCGTACTCCTGGTAACGGTTTCATGCCAAACATTCTTAGCGATCGCATGGCTATGTCCACCACCAATCAATACTAAGTCTTTAACTATTGGCTGTGATTGCTGCATCTGAACCAAAAATAAATTCTTCATGCCTGCTTAAACCATAGCAACTGTAGAGAACAGCTTGTATTTAAGCTATCTATCGATTCTATATCTAGCTACATAAGTCTAAGAAAGGTGTAATTAGTGCGATCGCTTAACTAATCAAGCTAAACTACGCTTTGATATTGGCACTCACTAATTATTACCATGATTGACCTTTACACCTTTACAACCCCAAACGGACGCAAGCCTTCGATCATGTTGGAGGAAGTGGGTTTACCCTACAATGTCCATAAAATTGATATTACAAAAAACGAGCAATTTACACCGGAATATATAGCAATTAACCCTAATAGCAAAATTCCGGCAATTGTTGACCAAGATACTAGCATGACAATTTTTGAATCTGGCGCAATTCTAATTTACCTAGCAGAAAAGACAGGAAAACTACTGCCAACCGAACAAAAACAACGCTATCAAGTGTTGGAGTGGCTAATGTTACAGATGGGTAGTGTAGGACCAATGTTTGGTCAATTGAACCATTTTAAGAAGTTTGCACCGGAAAAATTGCATATGCAATTGAGCGCTACGAAAAAGAAACTCTCCGACTTTACGGCGTGTTAGATAAACAACTAGCAGACAAAGAGTATATCTGCGGTGACTACTCAATTGCTGACATTGCTACATATCCTTGGGTTGCTATTTATGAGTTTCAAGGATTAACCCTAGATAATCACTCCAACCTTAAGCGCTGGGTTGAGATGTTGCAAAAACGTCCAGCAGTACAACGCGGTATGGCTGTACCAGCCTAATAGCTACAAAACTTTTCAACGCATCGAACAAATATTTCTACACCCATCCCTAACGCTGTTTCATCGAAATCAAAGCGGGGATGGTGATGCAGATAAGCTAAATTTTTGGTTGTGTTGGCAGAACCCAAAAAGAAATAGCAACCTGGCACTTCTTGCAAAAAAATGACATATCTTCACCTCCCATAGTTTGACACTCTGGCACAATTCCAACCGGAGTTTCTATTACTCCTACTGCTACTGAGCGTACTAATTCAGCGATATCAGCATTATTAATTACAGGTGGATAAAGTCGCCAATATTCTAAGTCATAACTAGCACCAAAACTTTGACAAATTCCAGCAATAATCTGCTCAATCCGTTGCGGAATTACTTCACTCAAAGCTGGATTAAAATAGCGTACCGTCCCACTTAGCCGTGCTGTATCCGCAATAATATTCAGCGCAGTACCAGCATGAAGTTCGCCGACAGTAACAACGGCAGATTCCAAGGGATCGACATTCCGCGCCACAATTGTTTGTAAAGCATTTACGACTTGGGCAGCAACTACAACCGAGTCAACAGTTTGGTGAGGCATTGCACCGTGTCCGCCTTTACCCAAAATTGTGCAGCGCCAGCACTCAACAGCCGCCATCAAAGAACCGCTACGAACGCCAACTGTGCCAAGGGGTAAATTATTCCACAGATGTAAACCAATAATTGCATCAACATCTGGGTTTTTCAGCACTCCAGCCTCAATCATTGGCTGTGCGCCACCTGGACCTTCTTCTGCTGGTTGGAAAATGATTTTAACCGTTCCAGCAAAAGTATCTGAGTGCTGAGACAAGTAGTAAGCTGTAGCAAGTGCGATCGCTGTATGTCCATCATGTCCGCAAGCGTGCATTACTCCATCATGTTGCGATCTGTAAGACACATCGTTTTCTTCTTGGATTGGCAAAGCATCCATATCCGCCCGAATTGCTAATACTCGTCCAGGCTTACCACTAGAAATTGTCGCAACAATTCCAGTTTGGGCAATTCCCTTTTGATGCTCAATCCCCCATTCCTGCAATTGTTGGGCGATAAACTCAGAGGTAATTTGCTCTTTGAATCCCAGTTCCGGTTTTTGATGCAGTCGTCGCCGCCACTGAATTAACTGAAGCTGTAGGGCTTGAATTTCTGGACGAATATGAGATAAATCAATATTTAGTGGATTTAAGGAGGTAGAAACCATATTTCAAAAATTGAAATTAAGTTTAGAAAATCATAAACAAGTACGTCGCACTCGTTATCTAGAATGTATCAAAAGAATTCTGAAGAAGCGCTAGGTGTTATTTCTTATAGTAAAGCCTTGGTTGAGTAAGTGGGTTGACAGGAAATTTATATTTAAAATCAATATCGAGCGAGTCCTCACGGGCAAGCCACCTTGTGGCATCGCCTCTTAAATCTCTATTTGCTGCCTAACCCAGTCACGGAAAGCCCGTCGCATTGCTTTTTTCCCCACTGCTTGATGTTGCTGGATAAATGGAATAATTTATTGTATTGGAATCAAAGGAAAGGTAAGACTTGTGGAAGTTTCAACATATCCATTACCTTGAAGCTGATAAATTTTAATTTGTCCCTTCTCGTAGCGCCAAATCTCAGGAACGCCAAGCCGTGCGTAAATAGGAAATCTATCTAGAGATTTATGAGTAACATCAATTTCTAAAACTAGGTCAGGAGGTGGGTCTTTGGTAAGATCAAAGTCTAACTTGCCGCGAATAACTGACTCATTTTGAAAGTAAAAGCAATTATCTGGTTCTACTCCAGCAAGTAAGTCTTGTCGTTTCCAAGTAGTTGAACCAAGAATTTCGTAGTCAATATCAACGACATCTGCTAAGTCTTGAATTAAAACTCCAATCGCTTCCTTATAGTATTCCTGCTCTGGTAAGGGAGCCATAATTTCTAATATTCCTTGAGCATAAGCAAGTCTAGCGGCGCGATGCTCTCCCAGTTCAACTAGCAATGTTTCAAATGCTTGCCAGCTAACATTTTCCAGCAAAATACTTTGTCCAACCGGAATTTTTAAGAATACTTCAGCACTCGGTGTTGATGTAACAAGGTATTTAAGGGCAAGCTGCATAAGATTTTTCCTCGCCAGGTTACTTTAATAATCTCATTTCAAATGACGAGCGGTATTAATCTCTCTAAATCTAAATTTGCCGCCAAGGAAGCTAATTTATCTAAATCAGTTGGATTGTCTAAATAAGGTAAGCAGCCTAAAACTGGAATATTAGTCAGTGATTGGATTAATTCAATCGGTGTCCAGTCGGCAATTTCTGCATCTGAACGCGGTTGAACACAATTAAGCACAATACCTTTAAGAGCGACGTGAGAAAGTCTAGCTAAGGCAACATTAGCAACTGCTTGGGCGATCGCTCCCAACCTCACCGGAACTACCAAAACCGTCGGTAGCCGCCAGTGAGCCGCTAAATCTGCAACAGTAAATTCATCACTTACTGGTGACCCCAATCCGCCTAGTGCTTCTACTAACACAAAATTGTGTGATGAGCGCAGTTTTGACAAAGTTTGCCAAACAATTCCCAAATCTACCTTACGCCCTTCGCGTGCGGCGGCTATTGGTGGTGCTAGTGGTGCTGCAAAATATAGAGGTGTAATTTCTTCTGGGGATTCGTTTAGGGAGAATAATTTAGTATATAACTCGCGATCGCCGCTCCCTGCCTGAATTGGCTTCATAATTCCTATACGTCCAGGCTGATATTTCTGCCAATAAGCAGCCAATGCCGTAGTTAAAACTGTTTTCCCTACCTCAGTATCAGTTCCTGTAATTAAGAGTGCGTTCAAAATTATCTCAATTCCTCATCAGCAATTAGGTTAGTGCTGCCAAAAGCAGACTAATTAAAAAACCAGCAACTAGTTATTAGTAAGGTAATTATCTAGAACAACTATTCTAAATCGCGAACACTGACATTCAAAGTAAAGTCAGTAAATTCTTCAAGTGCAGTTACATCAATTTGATATTCACCGCCGCTAGAAATTTGCTGTTGCCAAGACTGTACTTTAGCAGCATTTTCCACAAGCTCACCATCAGAAGTGCGAATATCTAATGTCACACTGCCTTGAACAGCAACAGAGAGTACTTGTCCCGGTTGAACGTTGACTAAATAGCGCTTAATTTGCTGTAAGCCAGTTTGACCAGAAATTTGTCTTGTTGTCTCACCGGGGTTAAAGTTAATCGGCTCCACTTCAAAACTGGGTGCTACAGTAGGCGTAGGGGTTGGAGTTAGTGTTGGTTCGACTGGGTTTTCTAAGCTGAGATTAAGCTTATACTTGCTGCGTTCAACGCCTTGGATAGGGTTTAATTGAATAGTGTAATCCCCAGTAAAAGGAAGCGTACCTTGATAGCGTGACACGCGCTCGGCTAAAGCATTAATAGGTTCTTGATTTGGTCCTAAAACAGTTAGTAAAACATCCTGATCTTCAAGAATTGCACTTAACTGTTGTCCTTGTTCAGCATTAAATATGTAATTAAGAGTTGTATTAGCTTTTAAACTATCTTCAATCCTAGTAGTTACGCCTGTTACTAAGTTTAGGCGCTGACTATAATTGATTGGTTCAGTGCTAGGTGTTGGCGGAGGTGTAGATGTAGGTGTCTGAGAGGGAGTGGGTGTAGGCGTAAGACTTTCAGAAATCATCGGTGAAGAAAATGTTTGCGGCACTGGACGCTGTGCCAGGATATAACTTACCAGCGCCCAAGAACCGATGCCCGTAAATAAAGCAACAAAAATACCAATTGCTGTGAGCGCCCAAGGATTATGCCAGATCTCGCGGGTTTTGGGGCGGGTTTTGGGGGCAGGAATTACTGAAGTTTGATTGTTACTGCTACTAGGCTCAATCAAAGCAGGACGGCGACCGACAGCAATTGTCTGAATTTGGGATAATTCAGGATTTCCAGGTTGGCGATTCAACGTTGGGAGTTGAGGATTATGTTGGTTTTTAAGTTGGGCTTTGAGTGTTTGGATTGCTTTAGCTAAATCAGCTACAGATTGGTAGCGATCGCTTGGTTTATAGCTCAACATCCGATTCAACACCATTGCTAATCCAGGGCTAACTTTTACCCAGCGTTGCCAATTCCATTTAACCTGAGTGTCATCAAACAATTCTTGTGGTTCTCGACCAGTAAGCAGCACTACACAGGTTACTGCAAGCGCGTAAAGGTCGCTACTCGGATAAGCTCTTCCAGTTTGGATTTGTTCACTAGGTGCATAACCCAACTTACCTACCGTTGTTGCCCCCGGCTTGATATTTGGTGATTGCAGCCGAGTAGCTAGTTCTTTGACAACACCAAAGTCAATCAACACCGATTTTGCATCGCTCTGTCGCAAAATAATATTCTCTGGAGAAATATCCCGGTGAATAATGCCGCGAATGTGAAGATGTGCCAGCACTGGCAATAGCTGCCGCAACAACTGCAACACCTCTGCCTCCGAAAAAGTTTGATTACTAGTCCGGCGTTCATCTAGTAGCGTCCGGTACGTTTTGCCTTCAACATAATCCTGCACTAGAAATAAGCGCTGATCTTGCTCAAACGTCGCTCGGAACTGAGGGACTTGCGGGTGCTGAATTTGGTAGAGGATAGCTGCCTCTCTTTGGAAAAGCTCTTTTGACTTTTCCAAGGCATATCCCATTCCAGCCGGAATTAGTTCCTTCAAGGCACAAGGTTCGTTAAAGCGCCCTAGATCTTCTGCCAAATAGGTGCGACCAAATCCCCCTTGACCCAGAATCTTGATTAAGCGGTAACGGTTTTGCAGGACAGTGCCAAGTGGAATGGGTGGTTGCATCGGCGATTAATTAACTTGACTCAAATTAGGAATTGATTTTAAATAAGTTTACTTTTAAAATCTAATTTGTTTTTCCAAGCTATCTGCTATTCTATAATTTGTGTAGCTTGAGTATAGTGTGTATTGTTTGCAGTAGCTCAAGATTATTTTTTCCCTTGCCTATAAGTTAGAAGCTACTTATCTCAAGCTATAATTTACCTTATTAGTCTAAAATAAGTAGTTTTACTGAAATATTCAATAGCATAAAAATTAAGTTAAGTAGTGAGTTGTTTGTTATAGTAGTCGTCTGCTCAATTAAGGCATTTTTAATCAAAAACTATCCAAGCTTATAATTAAACTTGCCAGAATTTTGCAGTATTATTAAATCTATCAAAATGTGATGAAGGCGCTTCGAGGGTCTGCCGTGCTCCGTTCTGCAACTTTGACGCTTCAAACAGCTCCAACAGCGGTTGCTGATAACAACCGCCTCAGACTGTTTTCTGGCTCTGCTAACGTCCCTTTATCTCAGGAAGTCGCTCGCTACCTGGGGATGGATTTGGGACCGATGATCCGCAAGCGGTTTGCGGATGGGGAACTTTACATTCAAATCCAAGAATCGATCCGAGGCTGTGATGTTTACTTGATCCAGCCAACTTGTCAGCCAGTGAACGATCACCTGATGGAATTACTGATCATGATTGATGCCTGTCGTCGAGCTTCCGCACGGCAGATTACAGCAGTGATTCCCTATTATGGTTATGCTAGGGCAGATCGCAAAACAGCAGGGCGAGAGTCTATAACTGCCAAGCTAGTTGCTAACCTGATTACCCAGGCAGGAGCTGATCGGGTGATAGCAATGGATTTACACTCGGCGCAGATCCAAGGTTATTTCGATATCCCTTTTGATCATGTTTACGGTTCACCAGTTTTAATTGATTACCTAGCGAGTAAACAACTATCTGATATTGTTGTTGTTTCACCAGATGTAGGCGGTGTTGCTCGCGCTAGGGCATTTGCGAAAAAGTTAGATGAAGCACCACTAGCGATTATTGATAAACGTCGCCAGGCTCACAATGTTGCTGAAGTGTTAAATGTAATCGGTGATGTGTCAGGTAAAACAGCAGTGTTAGTCGACGACATGATTGATACTGGTGGCACTATTTCCGAAGGAGCTAAGTTATTGCGCGACTCAGGAGCGCGTCAGGTGTATGCCTGTGCAACTCATGCGGTGTTTTCTCCTCCTGCAAGTCAGCGGCTGTCAAGTGGTTTATTTGAAGAGGTAATTGTTACAAACACAATTCCGGTGCCTGAAGATAACCGCTTTGAACAACTTACGGTGCTTTCGGTGGCAAATTTGCTAGGGGAGACAATTTGGCGGGTTCATGAAGATAGTTCAGTTAGCAGTATGTTTCGCTAGAATCTGAAATTCAACAAGTGAAAACTAATTCATCTTGACTTTTATTAACCCAGTTTTAGCCCTCACAATAAGCTAAAAACTGCTCCGGTACTAGCTTTAATTCTCCAGATCTAAAGCGACTAACATTTACCCAGAGCGCTGTTTTTTCTCGTTGTCCCTCAGCAAAAACTAGCTGTTCTAGCTGATAAAATTTAGGATCAGCAAAATCGCATTGATAAATTTGCAAAATTTCGTGACATTGCTGACCATTAAAGACAAACAAATTTTCCAAACAGCCTAAATACCGAATGTTTGTTAATTCTGCTTGGATTTCTTCTTGAAATTCACGCTCTAGTGCCTCACGGCTAGTTTCGCCGAAATCAACACCGCCGCCCATTGCGCGATAAAAAGTTTGTTGTTTAACTGGATCGTAGCCTTCCGAGATAAAGATACGTTCGCCATCTCGAATCAGTCCCAAGGCTAAAACCCGAATTTCACCTAATTTGTGCATTATTCGCTAGTTTTCGTCATAAGTAAAGCTGGGACGGCTTTCGCTATCCTCTATAGACCAATCTTCATTCTCGCCACCAATATAGAAGCGTTCAATGTTGACATATTCAAGACTCAGCTGTTTGAGGGCGTTAATCAAAATATCAAGAGCGATCGCATCACTCGTTCCTAAATCAAACCAGCAACGCGCCCATGTACCCTGATACTCAAATTCGCCCATATTGTGCATAACCGCCATCAAGCTATTATCAGCCCGATGTTCGTCATAATCCATCTGACTGATATCAAGCCCCTCGTCCTGAACCTGGAGATTTTCCGCATTAAATGCCCCCAGTTTACCCAGAAAAAACCAGGAGCTAAATACCTCGGTGACGTAGCGCTTTTCTAAATCAGAAGGAACAGTGCTGAACTCCAGCCAGATCCACAAATCAAAAGGGTTAAACTCACGGAATTGGATATGCATAGTCTTTATTACAAATTAAACAAAACTGAGGAGACATGAGAGGACAAGGGGACTAGGAGATGGGGGACAAGGGGAGGATCGATGTAGACCTTGTCTCCTTGTCTCCTCATCTTTTTTTCCCTAATCTTCATTACTGCTTAGGCTTGCTGATACGTTCAGCAGCTTTTCTGCGCTCCCGCTCAATTTGTTTGACTAGATCATTTGGAAGTTGGGCTTTTTTGGCGATCGCTTTGTCAAAATTGCTGATTGCCTCACTCATCAAAGCAGAGTCGTTTTGTTTTTTACCTTGTTCCGCTAGAATTTGCGCTTTGAGATAAAACAACTCAGGGTTATTGGATGTAACTTTTAGCGCACTATCAACAGCTTGTAGTGCTTTTGGGTACTGATCTAAATCCCGATAACCGACAGCCAGACCACGATCAGCTAAATACCGCGGACCAGCAAATTTTTCTAAGCGAGCGATCGCCTGTTCTGGGTTAGAAAAAGGTAAATTGACTGCCAGCATTAAATCCATGTAGCCTCGAATTAAATTGAGTTCTGGATCACTAGCAGAAACTGCTTCTGCTTTGTCTAAATATTGGTAAACTTGCCGCAATTCAGCTAAAGCTTGAGGCGTTCCTTTGACAGTACCCTCACGGCTCACAACAGCAGCACCTTGTAAGAAATGACCCACAGCAGCGTATAGGTTGCCCCGCAAAGGGTCTGTACTAATCATCTTCTCGGCTGTTTCCAAAGTTTTTTTGCCGTAAGATTCAAGTGATTTGAAGTCTTGATTTAAGGTATAAGCTAAAGAGGCTCTCATTGCATAAGCCAATGGTTCATTTGGCTCAGTTGATTGCGCTTGCTGGAGGTAGCGTTCTGCTGCTTGGTAATTACCCTCCTCAAACATCGCTTTAAAAGCGGCTTCTGTTTTGTCACCAATTTGGTGTTGATTAGCTCTGCGAAAAGGATCAGCCGCTAAGGTTGGACTAACCCAAAAACTAAATGTGAGTGTAGTTGCAGCAGTTATTGTACTAAATACTCTAGAAGCAAGACGATTCTTCATAGTTACCCTTAAAAAACTCCGCTATGCAGCAAAATGTTAGATAGTATCACTCAATTAGTTTAAACAGCGTAGGCTTAGCCCGCCACAGGCATCGCGATTCAAGTTTATCCGAAACTATCAGAATGGGTTTGACATATTTTGACGGTGATCCTGCTAGTAGGTTACAACTAAGTGCTGTTTATTAGTCAAGGGTCAGTTTGTCAGAATAAGAGCAGACTAAGTATTACAACTTAACTATCTATGATCTCTGAATCTTTACGCTTGTTCCCGCTTGCTCAACCAGCAGCCGGAGCCTCCTCCGGCTGACCGTTGAGTGTAGTTAATCAATTACTCGTTTATTTATTGGTATTTTCAACGGATGCTTTATCTTAAAACTTGGTTTTATCACCCTCCAGCTAGCCCAACAGCAATTCTAAAATCCATCAATTTGACATTAGCACCACAACAGTTGGGGCTAATTGTGGGACCGAGTGGTTCTGGCAAAAGTACACTACTAGAGATTCTATCTGGGCTAGTTGAAACAACAACTGGTACTCTTTGCTGGCGTGAGCAGGAACTTATGCCGGAACACCTACAACAGCTAGGCGGATTAGTGTTTCAATTTCCAGAGCGGCATTTCTGTGGCGGCACAATTTTAGAAGAATTGCGGTTAGGACATCCAGAGTTAGGCTCAGAGAGAGTCAACCACGCTTTAACAGAAGTAGGACTGGAGCATTTATCCCTACACGCGCCACCCCACGCTTTGAGTGGAGGTCAACAACGGCGTTTAGCTTTGGCGGTGCAATTAATTCGCCAGCCACATTTATTACTATTAGATGAGCCAACAGCTGGATTAGATTGGTCAATGCGTCGGCAATTGGTGAATTTATTAGCGAAACTAAAAAAGGATTGGACGCTTTTGGTGGTAACACACGATGCTGGGGAATTATTAGCAATCGCTGATCAGTGCTGGTCGCTCAATCAGGGTGAACTGAGTTCCTTTACCCCTGACTCTGCCGAACCGCAATCTGTAGCATGAATCGAAAATGTCTGAGACTGATCCACCACTGCTACCTGAAATGGGCTTATGGCAGCACCTGAATTGGCAACCCACTACTAAACAACAATATCAATTCCAGCGCCTTTATGAACTGATACTTGCAGGTAACCGCCAGTTAAATCTAACTCGGATCACTGAACCTGTAGAGTTTTGGGAGAAACACCTATGGGATTCTCTGCGAGGAATTGCGCCTTTTTTGCAGGAGAGTGAGAAAAAGGATGAAACTCTAAATTCATCATTCAAAGTTATTGATATTGGCACAGGCGCAGGATTTCCGGGTATTCCTATTGCTATTTCCTTACCTCATTGGACTGTTACACTACTTGATTCAACGCGTAAGAAAATTACTTTTCTGAATACGCTACTAGCCCAGCTAGATATTCAAAACGCTAATACTGTAACTGGCAGAGCTGAAATAGTAGGTAAACAACGCTCTTATCAGCAATCTTACGATGTCGCTTTAATTCGAGCTGTCGGTTCTGCCACTATTTGTGCTGAGTATGCTCTACCTTTTCTCAAGCTGGGTGGTTTAGCGGTACTGTATCGAGGTAATTGGACAACGGCTGAACTAGAAGCTTTGCAAAACGCGGTTGAGCGACTGGGTGGCGTGATCGAGGCAACTGAAAGTTTCACAACTCCCCTAAGTCAAAGTATCCGTCACTGTCTGTATTTACGAAAAGTTGCTGTTACACAGCTGAATTTCCCCGTCCAATTGGTATAGCTAACAGTGATTACTTTGGAGTATTTTTAACCTCTGCTACTCGCACAACAGAGTATAATTATTCCACTGTATTTAATTAAAAGTAGTCATTATTGTATATTTTTGTACATAAAGTTGATATATCATTGTTAAAAATACAACAATAACTTATAGAGTTTTTAAGAGTGTGTTCAATGAAAAGAATCACACGCCGAAAGTTTGTAAAGTATTCCAGCGTGACCGCCCTAGCCTCGGCTTTGCTAGGTCAACGAATCTTTGCTGCGCTAGGGCAAGCAGCCACCCCAACCAACATCCTGCTGATTACGGCAGATGATCTAGGTCAGATCCTTGGCTGTTACGGTGACATGGTCACGCGGACACCAAACTTGGATCGCCTTGCTACCCAAGGGATACGCTTTGTCAACAGTTACGTCACTCAGGCGTCGTGCAGTTCCTCGCGCAGTAGTTTATTCACGGGACTCTACCCGCATCAGACGGGCTTCTTCCCACCTGACAATACTCCGGTTGGGCAAATTGGGATTGCGAAAGAGGGTAATAATTACGAGATGGATCCGAGCGTGATAACCATGCCGCAGCTGCTCAAGATGGCTGGTTACCGCACTGGAATTATCGGTAAACTGCACGTTTTTCCAGATGCTTCCTTTCCTTTTGATTACAAACCGCCAGCGCCACTGGACACGCGCGATATTGAATTAATAGCGCAACGCGCAGGAGAATTTTTACAACAACAGCCGCAACAGCCGTTCTTTTTAAAGGTAAGCTACGGAGATCCCCATACTCCCTTTTATACCCAGGTCAATGGCTACCCTCAACAACCTTTTGGTCCTACAGAAGTACCCCCTTTCCTTTGGCAAGGCATTGATACCCCCCTGGTGCGGGAGAGAACCGCTGGCTACTACAATGGTGTCGCTCGCTTAGATGCGGGAATCGGGATGCTGCTCAATAAGCTGACGCAGTTAGGGCTAGCTGGCAATACAATGGTGATCTTCATTGGTGATCATGGTCCAGCGTTCCTCCGAGGAAAAACAACTTGTTATGAAGCGGGTCTGCGTATTCCATTCCTGGTTCGCTGGCCAGGTCGGATTAGCCAAAACAGGGTGAATAATTCCCTGGTTTCAAACGTTGATATTCTGCCGACGGTGTTGCAGGCTGCTGGTATAACAGTGCCCCAAAATTTGGCGGGGCGATCGCTCATGCAACTTTTCCAAGGAAACACAACAGGTTGGCGGAGTCTTCTTTATGGGGAGCATACTAGTCATACAAGATCTGGTTTCTACCCGCGCCGCTGCATCCGGAACACACGCTATAAATATATTCTCAATCTTCTACCAGACCGAATTAATCCGTCGTTAAGAATCGACGGAGATGTAGCCTACGCAGAATCACTCAAGTTACCCATAGGTCATCCGGCAAGAGTTGCTATGAATAGGTGCCGTAAACCCCCCGCAGAGGAGCTTTATGACCTTGCTGCTGACCCAATCGAGTTCAATAACTTAGCTGGAAGCACACAGCATCAGAACACGCGGAACTTTTTACGCGGAGAACTCCTGAAGTGGCGGCAACAAACCGCAGATCCTTTACTTGATCCAGCAGTGCTTGCTGCAATGGAGCAGGAACACTACGGAACCTAGTAATGCAGTTCAAATCAGGTAGATGATCGCCTAGAGTAAACTTCTTGGTAGAAAATTAGAATTGAGTAACTATAGCTGCCCTTATCTAATCCGTTCGCTTGATATAAACAAAGGGAATTGAGAGGTTGAGCGTGGAAACTCTCAATTGTGTTACGCAAATCAGGAGCGTGAGGCAATAAAAAAATGCCCCCCACCTTTGCAGTGGCAGAGCATTGTTAAATCAAGGAGTGGTGTGAGGAGCAGATGTTTATCTGCTTATAAATAAGCATAAGTCGTGAATATGACACC
>JAUJND010000037.1 GCA_030446505.1 Chroococcidiopsidaceae cyanobacterium YX2bin18
AATTGGACGATCGCAACTCGATAGCCATGACCAAGCGATCGCATTACCATCCCCAAAGCCGCCGTAGTTTTTCCTTTACCATTGCCAGTGTTAACAATAATTAAGCCTTTTTCTTGTGACGCTTTAGCTACTCTTTGCTCCTGTACTTCTTTGCGTCGCTGCATCTTGCGCTGATACTGTTCTTCAGTTAAGGATGAGGATGTTGCCTCTTGGTTCAAGCGTTCCGCTTCTAAGTCTGAATTCAAATCTGAAGGTGTTTTGATTGTCATCAAGCTTGCCTGGAAAGCGATTACAACTAAATAAGTTGTACCATTTCAAGGCGATCGCACGACAAAATATGTTAAGTAATATTATTAAAAATATTGCTGCTGTATTAGTTTTCGTACCTTTAATGAGCAAGCGAATTGCAGTTATTCAAGGTGATATTACTCAACAACGAGTAGACGCGATCGTCAACGCCGCTAATAATTCTCTACTGGGTGGAGGTGGAGTAGATGGGGCAATTCACAAAGCAGCGGGATCAGGACTTTTAAATGAATGTCGGCAGCTAAAAGGCTGCGCCACTGGTGAAGCTAAAATTACCAAAGGTTACAATCTTCCAGCTAAATGGGTTATTCACACTGTTGGTCCTATTTGGTACGGCGGCAACCAAGGCGAGGATGAACTCTTAGCTAGTTGTTATCGTAGTTGTTTGAACATTGCTCAAGAGCAATACCAAATTAAAACCGTCGCTTTCTCAGCCATTAGTACAGGAGTATATAGATTTCCTGTAGAACGCGCGGCGCGAATAGCTGTTACCGAAATTCAGCGTTTCTTAGAAAAGAATAATTCCCTTGAACAAGTAATCCTCGTCTGCTTTAGCAAAAGTGCATACGATGTCTACTTAAGTGCAGTGAGAGAAATGGGTGAAAGATAGCTACATTAGATCGGCGTATCTACTATTGATCCAGAGGCTGTGAAAAATGTCAAAACTGTCCAGCAACAAAATCATACCCACTCCCATGCAGACTGAAATTAGCGTGGTGGATTTAATTGATAACTACTTCACCGCCTACAACTCTGCACGGTTGCGGGAAATCTGCCAGTTGCTCAGTCGAGAAGTACTACGTGAAGGAGTCACCGTAGGAGTCAGCTTGTCAGGCGCAATGACACCAGCCGGATATGGGGTTTCAGTTTTAGCGCCGCTGATTCGCAATGGCTTTATTGACTGGATGATTAGTACAGGGGCAAATCTTTACCATGATATGCATTATGGTTTAGGTTTTGACCTTTATTCTGGTAATCCATTTTTAGATGATGTCAAGCTGCGGCAAGAAGGTACGATTCGGATTTATGACATTATTTTTGGCTACGATGTGTTGCTGGAAACCGATGCTTTCATTCGTAAGATTCTCCAGGCAGAACCGTTTCAGAAACGGATGGGTACAGCGGAGTTTCACTACTTGCTGGGTAAGTATGTCCGAGAAGTGGAAAAGCAATTAGGAGTAAAGCATTCCTGTCTGCTAGCTACAGCTTATGAGTGTGGCGTGCCTATATATACATCATCACCAGGAGATAGTTCGATTGGGATGAATGTAGCGGCTTTGGCATTAGAAGGGTCAAAGTTAGTGTTAGATCCATCAATTGACGTGAATGAGACAGCTGCTTTAGCCTACTCAGCGCGTGAATCTGGTATTCGTGATGTAGAAGGCAAAAGCGCTGCGGTGATTATTGGCGGTGGTAGCCCGAAAAACTTCCTGCTGCAAACCCAGCCGCAAATTCATGAGGTACTAGGACTAGAAGAACGGGGACACGATTACTTTATCCAGTTTACTGATGCTCGTCCAGATACTGGCGGTTTGTCTGGAGCAACACCTAGCGAAGCTGTTAGTTGGGGTAAGATTGACCCGGAAGAGCTACCTAGTACGATTGTTTGTTATACCGATAGCACGATCGCTTTGCCGTTGCTGACTGCCTATGTGATGAATCAGTGCCAGCCGCGCCAGTTGAAGCGACTATATGATCGCCGCGAAGAAATGCTGGAAAAACTGCGGTTAGACTATATGAGTGCCAAAAAGCCAACTGATAAAATTCCAGCAGCAGTTGCCGAGAGTGCTTCTGAACAACTAGCAACTTATCCTTGCGGTAGGCTTATTCCTAATAATTTTTAGCTACCCCGTCGTTGGCTTAGACGCTCTGGGTTAATTAGCAAAAGTGCGATCGCACTTTTGCTATAAAGAGTAGCTAAACTTACCTTTAGCAGCATGGAAAGAGTGATCGCTGCGTGTAGGCATTTTAGCTAGACAGAGAATAGAGGAGCTACTACTTTTTTAATTTAGCTACATATATTCACTCATTGATTGCAGAACATTGCGATCGCACTTTTTTTGACGCTAACGTGCTTTTCCTCACGTTATGCTAATTAGGCTAAATCATAATGCTGGTTTCCCCTGACGTTAATCCAAAGATAGCTATTCCAGCAGAGATCAGCACTCTTATTAACCGATTAAACTAAGAAGAGCAGACTGAGCAAGAAGCAATACAGGACTCAATCTAGTCAGACCATCTCTTTCCCGTTTTCCCGACAATGCTGTACTGCTTCAGTTCTTTGCCGCTTTCAGTAATATCCTACTATCAAAGAGTTCAAAGTACGGTTGAGCTATTTACAGCAGTTGATGTGCCTATTGAGGTAGTTCAAGAGGCGGGAGAAGACTTAGCAACAATACCGGGCAACGTACTGGAGGTTAAAATAAATGCTGGTAGGCGCAAAATGCGTTTGGAAGATTGACAATGACACAGCTAACCCTGAATTAACAGGAACTAGAAGAACTCGCAGAAAGTCTTGAAATTGCTATAGCTACTGAACAGCAAGCTAAAGAGTTGTGTAAGTTAACAGAGGCGTTCGCGCAAAA
Organism: Chroococcidiopsidaceae cyanobacterium YX2bin18; assembly: GCA_030446505.1. GTDB lineage: Bacteria > Cyanobacteriota > Cyanobacteriia > Cyanobacteriales > Chroococcidiopsidaceae > JAHHHE01. The sequence continues at coordinate 2,892 of JAUJND010000037.1, forward strand.
ATATGAAAAACATCTGCATTTGCATTAAATTAGACAAGCAGTCCTACAGGAAACTGGTGGGATTGAGTAGGAAAAACAGGCGATTACTTTGCCATACTTATATACACTAGCAATAACACGAAGGAGCTTCTGGCGCTATTGCTGTAGTAGACAGTTATGTCCAAACTCCAGTACGTAAATCCTTGAGGATGATTAACTACATAATCATCGTTCAATCCCTGAGTAACTCCTCCTAAAGAGCCACTAGTACCGCCTGATATATAGACACCTATTCCATCAGTTAAAAGTTATGATCAACTTTTCTAGAAAACTACCCGCTTAACAAGTACAAATGCTACTCCTACCAGCCCTTCACCAGTTTTTGCAAAATCACCCTTAATTCAGTTTTTATCCCTATGAACTGAGATAAATCTCACCCGAAGTAAAACTTAGGTTAGAAGGTAAATCGGCAATTAAAACTTTAGCAGATGAACCGGTACCATCTTTATCAAAGTACATTCCACCAGAACCGAGTTTATCGTACATAAAGCGGTCAGAAGTATCCTTAGCCGATGAACCAATATTAAACTCACTAGAGGTCAAGAATCGACCGGAAGTTAGACCAAATCCAGCCGCCCATACCTTAATTAGATCTACAAGGTTATAATCAGTGATGATATCCCCACCCTCTGTTGGACTGTAGAAGTAGAATTCATCTGCTCCTCCCCCGCCTGTAAGAATATCTTTACCTTGCTGTCCATTAAGATAGTCATTACCCTCTCCACCTTTTAATGTGTCAGCACCCTTCCTTCCGTAAAGCCTATTATTAAGGGAGTTACCTGTCAGGATATCTACTCCATCTCCCCCTTCAGCATTCTCAATACTTACTCCCCTTGCAATGCCTAGAGTCCGTTCTTCATAAAGATCCCCTGGTTTACCAGTATAGTAAGCTGGACCTAACTTACTAAATTGCCCTGCATTCAGGTTTATGTCCGCTCCACTTGTTTGATTACTCCATGAGATTGTATCATTCCCTCCCCCATCCCATATTGTCTCTAGTAACTGCTGCCCTGGATCCCATGAGTATGTAGTATCTCCACTACGAGTAGTATAATCAGCACCATAAAGGTATTGAATAGCGGAGATATCATTCATCATCAAGGTAGTGGGATAGAAGGATTGAGTATACCCTGTGAGGGGAGCACCTTCATAAGAGCGATAACTCATTACAGAGTAGAGGGTATAATCCTGAGTGGGATTAGTACCTTTTTCATGAGGGTGAGCTAGACCTAGTGCATGACCTGTTTCATGCAGAAAGGTTGCGTAGCTATAGGTACCTTTAACATCACTGTTATAAGCACCACTAGAAGTACCAAACCAAACATCACCTGCTTCTGTAGTTGCTGCGGGGTAATAAGCATGAGCGGTATTAGATGCTGAGGTTTGAGCATACCTTAGATCACCTGCTACTGATGATGAGTCAATTACCCTAGTGAAATTGATGTTTGAGATATCACTATAGTTTGCCAGGGCATTTACTGTGGCATTTCTCTGTATTGCTGTCAGGGGTTGAAAACCATTCCACGGTTCATTGTACGACCCATATGTACTTAAATAGGATGAGGTACTATACTCACCAAAACTATAGGTTAAGTTATTAGATGCCCACTTTTTAGTAGCCAGTAAACTATCTATTGCTACTTGACCACTTAAGCTAATATTTACAACGGAGCCAGGAGAACTAGGGGTAGCCATATTATTCCTTACTTATTGCTAAATTCCTGAATTTAACGTATCGTAAATTACTTCAATATTAGTATTGTTAGTTATTTTCTTTACAACAGCACCAGTCATACAGAAAGTAGAGACATCACCAGTGGGAGTTTCTATTTTAATGAGAGCCGAACGTTTTGTATTCCATTGGTTTAGAATTTTGAGGTCTTCTTTATTAACTGCAATAGTAAATGACTGTGGATTTTTACCAAAGCTTAATAGTTCTAGCTTTGATAAACCTTCGATCTCTAAAGTGAATGTACTAGGTCGTGGTACTTTGGCTTCTATTTGTACTATTTGTGCTGCTAGTATAAGTGGCAATAACAACTCTTTCATCATTCAATCACCTTGTGTATATTACTAATCTAATCAGGCTTATCACTTAAAAATGTAAATGATGTGTGCTGGTACTGCACATACCCACTCAGCTATCGGCAACTAGTAGAGATAGTGAACGCGAAGGGAATGGAAGTTAACCATACGACGATTTTCCGTTGGGTTCAGCAGTATGGGACAGAGCTAGACAAACGCTGCCAACCCTATTTGCGCCCGACAAATGATTCATGGCGAGTTGAATACAATTTCACACTCAAGAACCTCGTGTTATTAATGTCGATAAAAATGCCACCTATGTCGCTGTTTTTTTAAGTGCTCAATAACTGTAGTTGGGCTGACTTTGAGTATACAGGTAGTGTCTCGAATGCCACTACCGTTGAGCGTCATGTCTACAATTTAGTTGCTTCACCTCACTCAAATGTCCCCAATAGGAGTACTTTAAAATGAGCGAGCGTCAGCAACACTCAGGATTACCACATAGATATCGTTGTTTCCCATCTGAGATTTTCCCATTTTTGACGATATCAATTCCATCACAAGTTGTGCAGTGAATTGGCTCTAAAACCATTTGGCTCCAGTTCATATTCCACGTCATCTTTATAACATCACAACTTGGCGCTCTTTATCAACCTTTCTAGAACACTACCACTGGTTCTATCTATGCAGGATAATGCTTTAGGTCAGTTGGAGTGCAAATGAATATCTTATGTGTTGTGGCAAGTTTGCGATCTCCTGGAGTTAGGAAATGTTGCAGTTGGGAATAACTGCCCTGATTGCCTTCTATCTTGCCTGTAATCTAGGGGCAAACGATGTTGCTAACGCGATGGGAACGTCTGTAGGGTCGAAGGCAGTAACATTGCGGCAGGCGTTGGTAATTGCTGGAGTATTAGAGTTCACAGGTGCTGTGCTATTTGGTCATGCGGTAACTGAAACGCTAGCGACTGAAATTGTCAATCCTGCTTTATTTACAATAGAACCCCAAGTATTGTTAATTGGCATGGTTTGCGTCCTATTGTCCTGTGGTATATGGCTACAAATTGCTACAGCGCGGGGGTTACCCGTGTCTTCTTCCCATGCGGTTGTAGGTGCGATCGCTGGATTTAGTTATGTGGCTATTGGCATCCAAGCTATTGACTGGTCATCTATTCGCATGATTACGGTTGCCTGGATTGTCACACCTTTTGTAAGTGGAACAATTGCTGCACTGTTCTATAGCCTAGTTAAGCGCTTAATTCTGGAGCAAAGCGATCCCCTAAAACAGTTGAATGAGTGGATTCCTTGGTTAAGTTCTGCACTATTGGGTGTGTTTGGCATAATTGTGCTGCCAACACTGAGTCAGCCAGTATATGCGTTTCTCAAACAGCGGGTGCATATTGATATCCCCGCCCATGATATCCCAATTGCTATCGGTGCGATCGCAGCAGTTGGTCTTACTACGATTAGTTGGCAACAACTCAAGAACGCGAAGCAAGAGAATATAAATCTACCTACTCCTCTGTTACTTGTGGAAAAGCAATTAGCTAAATTTCAACTTCTGAGTGCCTGCTTTGTTGCCTTTGCTCATGGTTCTAATGATGTGGGAAATGCGATCGCTCCTTTAGCTATGATTGCCTATATCAATCGCACTGGCACAGTTCCCCTCAACGGCATTACTATCCCTATCTGGATTTTGTTAGTCGGTGGCGCTGGCATTGTTACCGGATTAGCTATCTGGGGCAAAAAAGTCATTGCTACCATTGGCGAAAACATCATTTCTTTAAAACCCAGTGGCGGTTTCTGTGCAGAATTGGCAACCGCTACTACCATCCTCCTAGCTTCAAAACTTGGTCTGCCCGTTTCTACCTCTCATGCCCTAGTTGGCGGCGTTGTTGGTATTGGTTTAGTCCAAGATTCCAAGTCAATTCAATTTAAAACTTTACAGGGAATTGCTGGGGCATGGCTAGTTACAATCCCTATTAGTGCTGGGCTAGGCGCTAGCGTTTTTGCGATCGCACGTTCATTTTTCTAGCGCCCAGATTCTCTAATATTTTTACTTTAATACTAACTAATAAACTCTCTATGATTAACACAATGTTTATGTGCTAATACAGTTGAATCACCTACAACGCATTTTTGAATCCAATCCCAGTCCCATCTCACCATTGGAGCAGAACAAATCCCACAGACATATTCATCTATACTATTAAGTTCTGAACCAATTAAATACTTTGTCGCATCTGGAAAAATACCTGATAAATTTAAAAATTCACAGATTACGCGATAAGGATCTACTCTGCACCACCAACTTGCTACTTGGTACATTTCATAACCTAGTTCTTTTAAATAGTTATTTTTTCTTAGAGTTTTACTCTGTCCTCCATTTAAAAATTGGTTTTCACCAGCAATTTCTAAGCCAAGTAGTCTAACTTGATTTGTGTTGTGAGAAACTACCCATAACTGGTCAAAAATATAAGGAATTGAATTTTTATGGCGTGAACTAGGAACTACAAATTGAGAGGTTATTAACTTAACATTTTTATACCACTCAGCATAAGTATGTCTAAAATTGTGAGAGTCAGGTTTCATCGACCAAACTCCTAAAGCATTGCTCTGAAAAATTTCATGCATTGCATAATAAGCTTCATATTGCCCATAACAAAATTGTTTTTTCTCCAAGAGGCAGTCTGGAACTAAATGACCACGTTCTTTAGCAATACGGAAAGCATAAGAGTTATTTAATTGTTGAAAGTATTGTTCTTTATTATTTGGTACAATTTTACAGTCCTGATTTATATAACCCCAGCCTGTTCTAAGTGCCTTAAAAAGGGAATCATGCTCACTTATATCTTCATATAGTTGCTCTACATACTCATAACAAGGTTTAATCCGCTCAGGTATCTGCAATATTAGTTTTTGACTTGGTAGCCCTAAGAATACTGGCGAGCTTTTAAGTGATAAGCTTGTCAATTTTTCTAATTTTTCTATATAGTCATGAATCTTGACTGCACGCTTGATTTCTTGTGCTTCCATAGTGACTATTACTCTTGTGGTATATGTATAAAAATACACTTCTACGTAAGTATTATTTGATTTTAGGGTAAGAAGTTTGTAAAGTCTTCATAAAATTGACCTAAATGATGAAGATGTTACGTGGAAACACTTAGACCCTACACTTAAACACGTTGCTTTCTACTGGAGTGTAAACTAAGTATCAAGTACAAAATAGCTAGAACTTATTGCTTAAGCACAACTAACTATAAATAAACGTTTTGTAGAACGGAGAGGGAGGGATTCGAACCCTCGTTAAGTTTCCCTAAACAGCATTTCCAGTGCTGCGCCTTCAACCACTCGGCCACCTCTCCAGGTGTCACGATCTCTGATTATACAATGGAAGCGTTCAGTATTTAGGAATTGAATTTTGGATTTTAGATTTAATTCAAAATTTAAAAGAGCTTATGACCCGTTTATATACGATTCGAGTACGCGATCGCTCTGGCAAGACTTACACCCTTGAAGTACCAGAAGACCGCTACATCCTTCAAAGTGCAGAAAAGCAAGGGGTAGAACTACCCTTTTCTTGCCGAAATGGAGCTTGTACTACTTGTGCGGTACGGGTACTTTCAGGAGAAATAGCCCAACCAGAGGCAATTGGACTTTCCCTAGAGTTGCAATCCCAGGGCTATGCACTGTTATGTGTTAGTTATGCTCGTTCTGACTTAGAGGTGGAAACACAAGATGAGGATGAAGTCTACGAACTACAATTCGGGCAGTATTTTGGTAAGGGTAAAGTCCGTGCGGGTTTGCCTTTAGATGAAGATTAAGGTGACAAGAAAACATTTCTTCCTACTGCTATCCCTGCTTCTCCAGAGTTGTCAAGCAGCAACTATACCTAAAGGACTACAAGTTAAAGTAGTGCAGGTAGTTAGCGGACAAACTTTAGAAGTAGTAGGGACGCAATCAGCGTTAATGTCACGGGTACGGTTGATTGGAATTGATGCACCGGATTTACAACAGCAGCCTTGGGGACAAGCGGCAAAAGCGCGATTAGAAACAATAATTGCGGATAAACCTGTAATGCTTGAATTTGATGTCCTAGATAAAGACTCTTTTGGACGACAATTGGCTTATGTATGGCAGGACGGAGTTTTGGTGAATGAATTGCTAGTGGCAGAGGGTTATGTACTCATGCTGCCGCGATCGCCGAACAATAAATACGATCAGCGCCTTGAACGTGCTCAAGAATGGGCTAGACTCATGGGGCGCTTAATTTGGAACCCCGAAAAACCAATGCGTTTAACTCCAGCTGAGTTTCGCCGTCAGTATCGTTAACAAGAATGCACCTCAACTCATCTGAACTGCAAATTTTATTAGAAATCGCTACCGAAGCGGCGTTTGCTGCTGGTGCAGTTTTGCAAGGATACTTGGGATTAGAGGAAATAGCGGAAAAAGAACGTGCTGGAGATCTCGTTACCGCAGCCGATTTAGCATCCGAAGCGGTAATTTTGGATATTTTGGCTCGCCACTTTCCAACTCATGCCATCCTCGCAGAAGAATCGGGAAAACTGGGGAATACAGAAAGTGAATACTTGTGGGTAATTGATCCCTTAGATGGGACAACTAACTATGCTCACCAATACCCCTTTTTTGCTGTCTCTATCGGACTAATGATTGCCGACGTACCTCAAGTTGGAGTTATTTTTGATCCATTTCACAATGAGTTATTTCGAGCAGCTAAAGGGTTAGGAGCCACTTGTAACCGCCGTTCTATCCAAGTGTCTCAAACAGCTGAATTAAGCAAGAGTCTTTTAGTTACAGGCTTTGCCTACGATCGCCGTGAGACAACTGACAACAACTATGCTGAATTTTGTCACCTCACCCATCTAACGCAGGGGGTACGGCGTAGCGGTTCGGCGGCGCTGGATATAGCCCACGTTTCTTGTGGTCGTTTGGATGGTTACTGGGAAAGGGGCATTGCTCCTTGGGATATTGCAGCTGGAATAGTTTTGCTGCAAGAAGCAGGAGGCAAAGTCACCGCTTACGACGGTAGCCCGATTAAGATTGAATCAGGTCGAATTTTGGCTACTAATAGTCACATTCACGAGCTTCTAAGTCGAGAATTGTCTATTGCTTCCTTGGGGTAAGGAAATACTGGCTAGGACTGCACTTTAAGCAGTGCAAAGTACACTATTAAAATCTCACAGTTTCAAAGCTGAATCAGGGCTTTATGTCTTTAAAAATTAATGGTGGATTATTTGAATTTGATTTCACGGATTACCATGCAATTTTAGGCGTTTCAGTAGATGCAGATTTTAAGGACATCCGCAAACGCTACCTCCAAATTGCGCGTCACTTGCATCCTGATAGTTGCACGGCTGAAAGCTCCGATAAACAACGGGCTAGCCAAATGTTATCAAAACTTGTTAACCCTGCCTACGAAAAGTTTTCTAAAGATGGCAATCGCGCGGAATATATCTTACTTCTAAAGGAAATGAGTAAGCGCCTGGTACAGGATGCGGCTACGATTAAACTCCAGAATGAACTATCCCAGCAACTAAACCAGACAAATAATATTGATCACATTTATAAAACATCACTCCAAAAACTTGCAGAAATCCAATATGCCTCCTTTGACCAAGCCTTACAACTGATTGGTCAAATCAGTGAACTAAATTTGGTTTATTTGATGCGTAAAGGGGTTAACGTGCAGTTACCGCCGCCTCAAGTCAATGTAACTAACCCAGGTAGTCACACCACACCAACCCCACCGTCTCAACCAGAAACAGTTGTCGAGCAATATTACCGTCGTGCCCAATTATTGATCGAAAAAAACAATTTTGCCCAAGCTAGGGTAGAGTTACAGGATGCCCTAAAATTAGAGCCTCATAATAGTCTCTGCCATAGCTTAATCGGGGTGGTTTATTTGAAGCAAAATCAAACCACTATGGCTAAAGTTCACATTAACAAAGCTTTGCAACTAAACCCTAAAGATCCAATGGCGTTAAAGGGTAAAAAGTTTCTTGACCAGCTAGCACAAAAATCGAGTGGTCAATCACCTGCTCCATCCAAGGCTACTCCAAGCAAGCCGAGTGGAGGCACAGATAATTCTGGAGGAAGCGGTTTATTTGGTGGTCTGTTTGGCGGGAAGAAAAAATAAATGGTTTATCAGTCACCAGCCGGGGCGAGAGATTTATTGCCCCTAGATGTAGCTCAAAAACGTTGGATCGAAGAGCGATTACAGCAGGTATTTCATCGCTGGGGTTATCACCGAATTATTACTTCAACGTTGGAGCGGTTAGATACTTTAATGGCGGGCGGAGCTATTCAGCGCTCAACTGTGATTCAACTCCAAAATGCGGAGGAAGAATTAGGGCTGCGTCCAGAACTGACAGCTTCGATCGCCCGCACGGTCGTAACCCGAATGGCGGGAGCCGCTTATCCGCAACGCCTTTACTACAATGCTAATGTATTCCGTCGCACACGGGAGACTAGCCACAATGGGCAGCAAGAATTCTATCAAGCTGGGGTGGAGTTGCTGGGCGCTTCTGACTGGCTGACTGATGCTGAAGTGCTGCTGCTGCTAGCAGAATGTCTAAATAAACTAGGTTTGAGCCAGTGGCGTTTGATTTTAGGACAGGCAGGAATTGCGCGATCACTCTTGTCTCCATTTCCAGCTGCGCTGCAAGACAAAGTGCGTACTGCGATCGCTCACCTTGACCGCGTTACCCTTGAAACGTTGCCTTTAAGCGATGAACTACGTTCAAGAGCCTTATTCATGCTGGATCTACGTGGTCGCCCAGCTGATGTGTTGCAAAAAGTCGCCAGTTTGAATTTAGACCTGCCGCAGCAAGAAGCGCTTAACCGTCTGAAATCCCTCACAGAGTTACTAGATCAGTGCTTGCCTACGCAGTTGGGTCAATCTCCTACAATTCCTGTGATTCTAGATCTTAGCCTGATCCAGACTATCGACTACTACACTGGCATTGTATTTGAAGTTGTGAGTGATACCGGATGCGTCACTCGCCCAGATGTTTCAGCCGGACAACAAAGCGTACCTGCTCAAGCGCGGATAGTAGGGCAAGGCGGTCGCTATGATCAACTACTAGGACTTTATCATCCCCAAGGAGAGGCAATTTCAGGAATTGGCTTTGCCCTTAACATCGAAGACCTACACCAAGTTCTACTATCTAATAATCAACTACCTCAACAAACCCCAGCTAGTAATTGGCTTGTCGTACCAGAGGGGCAAGAGGCTTATACTGCCGCCTTTGCTTATGCAGAAAAATTGAGAAACTCTCCGCATTTGGTGTGTGTGGAAATGGATTTAGGGGGACGCGATCCTGATTCTATTCGTGATTACGCTCGTCATCGCCGTATCCATCAAATTGCCTGGATCAAAGCTGAATGTTTACCAATTATTGAGTCAGTGATTGAGACAAAGAGCAAATCATTGCTAGAAGATTAATTAAACAAAACGCAATTTTATGTCAATAAAAATTGTGGTTTTGTGGCTTCGTCTATATATGAATCTAAAAAATAAAGTTGTTAAATATAATGAGCAACAACTTTTTTGGATTCATAAACTAGGAATCTAGTGGAGAAGTAAAGATATAATATTGCTTTTTGGAAAGCATTATATGTAGTAAAAATGCTACTTTGGAAGTAGATTTAAATAGCTGAGTTATTCCTGTTAGGCTAGAGAAAGATATTTTAAGATTCTGAAATTGGTAGAAACACTATGCCGCATACTATTGTTACTGATGTCTGCGAAGGCGTTGCTGATTGCGTCGATGCCTGTCCTGTAGCTTGCATTCACCCAGGTTCAAGCAAAAATGTCAAAGGGCATGACTGGTATTGGATTGACTTTGCTACTTGTATAGACTGTGGTATTTGTATCCAAGTTTGCCCAGTGGAAGAGGCGATCATGCCAGAAGAGCGACCAGATTTGCAGAAAACGCCACAATAGTCATTAGTCCTTAGTCATTGGTCATTAGCAACGGATGAACGACAAATTACCAATGACTAAAGATGACTAAAGACAAATAAATAAAGATAAATAACTAATGACTAATAACTTTTTATTAGAAGTTGAAGATGTCTGGGCTGGCTATGTCAAAGACTTAGATATTCTCCAAGGTGTAAATTTCCGGATCTTACCAGGGGAATTAGTTGCTGTAATTGGTCCCAATGGTGCGGGTAAATCTACTCTAGCAAAAACCATTTTTGGGTTACTGACTCCGCATCAGGGCAGAATCACATTCAAGGGACGGAATATTGTTGGCTTAAAGTCTAATCAAATCGTCCAACAGGGGATGTGCTACGTGCCGCAGATAGCCAATGTTTTCCCTTCCTTAAGCGTGGAAGAGAATTTAGAAATGGGGGCTTTTATTCGGAGCATTGACTTAGCTCCCTTGAAAGATAGAATTTTTACCACTTTTCCTGCTCTGGCTAATCGCCGTCGCCAAAAGGCTGGCACTCTCTCTGGAGGAGAACGCCAAATGCTGGCAATGGGAAAGGCTTTGATGCTTGAACCCGATTTGTTACTGTTGGATGAACCAAGTGCGGCGCTGTCGCCTGTGCTAGTAAATAGTGTATTTGAACAGATTCAACAAATTAACCAGGGGGGAACAGCAATTGTGCTGGTAGAGCAAAATGCCCGGAAAGCCTTGGCAATGGCACACCGGGGTTATGTTCTAGATACAGGGCGCGATTACTTTTCTGGTCCTGGTTTAGAGTTACTAAACGATCCGAAGGTAGGAGAATTATATTTGGGCGCTAGCATCCACTAAATTTTACTTCCGGTGAAGTGCTTGTAGCTAGAACAAGTTTTTATTACGCTTTATCCAAGTACGTTGTAATTTGATGGTGTAGGATTGGCACTATTGTTAATGCTTAGACTCTCTACTGAACACCTTTGTGCTATCCGTACCCATGCCGAAAGTACCTATCCTAACGAGTGCTGTGGTTTGTTACTAGGTCTGACTCAGGACAAAATATTGGTGGAAGTTATGGCAACAGAAAACGCTTGGAGTGCCGAGACATCTGAATCTTTCTCAAGCATTCACGTTTTAGCAGATGTAGCTACTAAACGCAGCCATTACATGATCGCCCCAGAGGTGATGTTAAAAGCCCAACGCGAGGCACGCGATCGCCAATTGGATATAATTGGAATTTACCACTCCCATCCCGATCATCAAGCGCTACCGTCGGAATTTGATCGCGTATGTGCTTGGAATCACTACTCGTATATTATTATTTCTGTTCAACAAGGTAAATCTACCGCCCTTAAAAGCTGGAGCCTTAACGATGACCACCAGTTTCAACTAGAGGAAATTATTATCTATTAAACGATCTGAAATTTCTAACTTAAGCTAGCATCCAAATATATTTTTAAGTGTAATTCAGTGTCAGTATAGTGCTACGGTATACACTGGCGTTAATTTTTCTTGGGAAAGGTACTTTGTTAATGAAGATATAATAGAATGCCAACCCAGTCTATTGCTATAGAATTTCAGTTTACATAAATATTGCGGCTCATTTTGATCTAGTTGGCTGGAGACTTTAAGATAGATACAGATGAAGCTATTAAGGGGTTTTATCGGATAGGAGTTGAATATGTTAGTTAAAGAAGTACCGAAACAAATTGGTTCGGTTGCTAAGAAAGCGGGGGTACCCAATTAAAACAATTCGCTTTTATGAGGAGCTAGGTCTACTTGCGGCATCAGGTAGAACGGAAGGTGGATTTAGGTTATTTGATGCTGATGTTTTTGCTCGCTTGAATTTTATCAAACGTGCTCAAAATCTGGGATTGAGCTTGTCAGAAATTAAGGAATTTTTGAATGTCTGCGATCAGGAGAATTACCTTGTGATCACATTAAAATAAAGCTAGAAGATAAGCTCTGGAAATTAATCGGCGAATTCAGCAGTTACAGATCCTCAAGCTAGAGTTAGAAGGACTACTTTCAGGTTGGGAAACTGTACCTGAAACTCATGAGGAGACGATTTGCCCTGTTATTGAAAGTGCTGAGATAAAGAATATACGCTCATCGCAGATTCTCTTTTAATTCCAAGATGCATTCAGAAGTGGTAATTGCTAATAAATAAAAGTTACTACAAAACTATTAGCAATTGCGTAAGTGACATAAAAATTATTTATTAGTCTAATATTAAGAATAATTGGGTTGTGAGAGTATTGTTACCTTGAATGACACAGAAACTAGCTAAATGACTATGTAGGCTGGCTTCTAATAGATGCAGCTAATTCACATCATTACGTCATCAAGAATAGTAGACAGTTCGGATAAATAAGTAATCATGAAAAAACGGCATCTTTTACAGGCTGGTTCAGCATTCGTTGGTATCACATGGTTATTACCCTATTCACCTTGAGATCAAATAGTATGACAGTTGAAATGAATTTGAAATTACTAAAACGGAAGAAGAGTGGCGTAACGCTTTAACAGCGGAACAATTTAATGTCCTACGTAAACATGGTACTGAACGCGCTCATACTAGCCAGCTTGATAAGCAATATAGCGATGGCACTATGTCTGTGCTGCGTGTGCTCTACTATTTAGTGCAGAAACCAAGTTTAACAGTGGCACTGGCTGGCCTAGCTTTTTTGCTCCAATTGAAGGTGCAATCGGCACAACTGTTGACAAATCGATGTTTATGAGCAGAACTGAAGTGCATTGCCGTCGCTGTGGTGGGCATCTAGGTCATGTGTTTGATGATGGTCCTAAACCTACAGGTAAACGCTACTGCATGAACGGGGTTTCGCTTGAATTTATTGCAAGCTGACATTCTAATCTGCTGGTTTGAGAGCGTGTTGATTGGAAAGGTGAGCACTCCAACTTGAAAAAGCTAATGCTGTATCAACGCGAAGCGGCTGATCGCCAGATATTGCTCCCTGGAGCCGTTGGATGGAGCAATGACAAAGTGCGATCGCATTCTTTGTGATCTGTGTAGCCTCTTGTGATTGTGAAGAGATAATTGAAACTAAAGTGCCTTGTTCTTGCAGGGTAGTAAATGAGCGTTGTTGAGTTGCGCCGTCGATTGTGTCAAGCATTACAGCGTGTGTCAGGTATTGCCTTACTGTTAGTTAAAAGACACACCGCAACTCCCAACTACGACTTGAGGCAACATTTTTGTTGAGAGCATTTCAATTAAAAGACTTTTTATGAATCACCCCACTAAGTCAGATAACTCATTTACTCCTGCTAACAACATAGCTATGGAAGCTACTAAAAATCAACAAGCAGCGAAGACACAAGTTGGCGATATTATGGCACCAGAATTTCTGGTAGACGAACCACCGCCAAAGCCTAATTATCCACACTATCGAGTTCGACCTGGAGAGCCAATTGTCTTGGCAGATATTGATCCAGACACCGCGGAACACTACAAAAAGAAGAAAAATATTGAAAAGGAACTGGAAAAGCAACGCGATCGCCTTACGGATTTACAACGACGCTTGTACGCAGAGAACAAGCGCAGTTTGCTGATTGTGTTACAAGCAATGGACACTGGCGGCAAAGATGGCACGATCAAAAACGTCTTTCAAGGTGTTAATCCCCAAGGCTGCCGAGTTTGGTCATTCAAAAAGCCTAGCGATGAAGAAGCTAGTCACGACTTTCTGTGGCGTTACCACCAACGGACACCGCAGCGCGGGATGATCAATATCTTCAACCGTTCGCACTACGAAGATGTGTTGGTTGTGCGTGTGAAGCAACTGGTTCCCGAAGAAGTTTGGCGAGAACGCTATCAGACAATTAATCAGTTTGAGCAAATGCTCACCCTTAACAACATCACGGTAATTAAGTTTTTTCTGCATATTTCCAAAGACGAACAAAAACAGCGGTTGGAAAGTCGGCTAGAAAATCCAAATAAGCGCTGGAAGTTTTCTAGTAATGACATTAAAGAGCGCTTGCTGTGGGATGATTATCAGACAGCTTTTGAAGACGCGATTAATAACTGCTCTACTGCTTACGCTCCCTGGTACGTTGTACCTGCAAATAAAAAATGGTACCGCGACCTAGTAATTGCACGAGCGATCGCTGATACGTTAGAAGCAATGAATCCGCAATACCCAGCAGTAGAGCAAGGGCTAGAGAATATCACCATTCCCGACTAAGAATGCAGGAGTCAAATGAGATGAGGAGTCGTGATGCTTGCATAACCGCTAATGTCAGGGTTACTAAGTTGAGAACATTAAAACCAGATTCATATAAATCTTAGTTCTGCGGATACTCTTCCCACAAAGTCGTTATTTCACGCAGACTCTGGTGATTGCCATCGCCCAAAATGAGATGATCTAGCAGCGGAATACCCAAAAACTGCGCCCCTGCTAATAACTGACTAGTCAGATCAATGTCTTGCGGACTCGGTTCAACATTACCCGAAGGATGGTTATGAGCAACAATTACCCGCGTAGCTCCTTGACGAATTACCTCCCGAAAAATTTCACGCGGAGCAGCTAAAGTTTCAGTTGCCGTGCCAATAGTAATCACTTGAGTGCCAATTAAGCGATTTTTCACATCTAGAAGCAGAACGGCAAAGCGCTCTTGAGTTTGCCACATCAAATCTTGACTAAGAGCAGCGGCAGCAGCTTGTGGGCTTTCTATTGGAGTACGGTCTAAGGGACGGGACTGAAATGCCCGTTTACCTAACTCAATCGCCGCCAGAATTGTTGTTGCCTTCGCTGCTTTAACCCCAGGGATTTGCATCAACTCTTGAGCACTAACATCTCGCAGGACTGCTAAGGGATCGCGCTGGTGTTTGCTTAGTTCTTGGAGAATGTACTGTCCTAGACCTACAGCTGAGAGTTTTCCTTGCCCCTGACCTGTGCCTAGCAGAATTGCAATTAGTTCAGCTGTCGCCAAACTTCTGGCTCCATGAGTCAATAACCGCTCACGTGGTCGCTCTGTCGTCGGTATATCTGCAATTCTTAGACAATAAGTCATAATTAAATTTAATATTTACTCAATACAATGAGATTACACGGCATAAAGTTAACGAGGTGTAGAGACTAATCGCACTTTTTCATCCGCTTTTTGCACGTAGTAGAATCCTCAAGCCGAGTGCTTCTTTAGTTATGCCTCTTTTAGTCTAAAAAATCACACGGTTCCGATAAAATACTTAATATTAGCTGATTAAAATGGGTTGTAATTAAACCAAAAGCGTAAGTGATCACGCTTATTTAGCAATAAGATTTTATGTGAAATTAATTACCCTTACGGTAAATTTTGTATACCTCAAGACTATTGCTATACTTGAGCAGCCTTGAGCATATGATAGGAAACTAATAACTGCGTCAAAGCTAAAGGATAACTCTGAAGCGTTTCTCCGGTTGTTCCAGTAAGCTTGCCTAGTTCTAGGTTACCTTCTAGGCTACAGATAGTACTTAAATAAGGCAAATCACTACATATTATCTTTTCTAGCTCCCTCACCTGTTCCTTAGTCGCATGACCATCAACTTCAAGCGCATCAACAGGCTTGTTCATATCTCGGTCTAGTTCTAGACGAATCGCTGGCGTGGAATTAGTACTACTTGGACTCAAAATCTGGGTAAAATCTGGGTGTGGAACAGTAGGTCGAAGTACCAGCCGCACATTTAGGTGTCCATTACTCTCATTCGCTAGGTCGCCGGGTGGGTAAAAACTGACTACGACATCTGCCCACTGACGCTGAGGACGGATAAATGCCTCTGAGTCTGGTTCGCGCTTTTGGAGTTCAGCCACAACCTGTGACTCCGTATAACCCCGCTTGAGCGTATCTCGCTTAACTTTCCACTTAGTACGTAGTGATTCAGGTGGAGCAAGGTAAACTTTTAAATCGTAGCAGTCGCGTGCTCCAGAGGTTGCATACCCAAGTAATCCCTCAAGGATCACAAATTTATTAGGCTTGATATATTGCGGCGGCTCAAATGTACCAGTTTTGTGACTATAGACTGGCTTCAAAATCGGCTGTCCTACTCGCAGCAGGGACAAGTGCTGCTGCATGATATCTAAATAGTTGCAATCAGGATGCAGCGCCGTGATTCCAAGTTCGGCTCGCTGAGTGCGATCATATCGGTGGTAATCATCCGTACAAATAACCGTGACATTTTCCTCGCCCAGTACCTGAGCAATCCCCTTAGTCAGCGTTGTTTTACCAGCTGCGCTGTCACCGACGATACCAAGAATAATTGGGCGATCGCTCATGATACTCCTAGACAAGAGAAAGTCTCGTGGTTAATTTAAAGTTGTTCTAATTTTACGGGAGAAGGGTTATCCACTAATACCCTAATTCTAGAATCGTCTTGAAAAAAATCGTTCTGCGCACTAAACGTTTAATGTGTGTCCGTAAATTTATCTATTTGCTTGCTATTTTTTGCATATTTATGCTTTTTTCGCTTCTAGATGAGGCACGCACACGCCCCCAGCCATCAGCGTAAAAGGAACTAATTCCGCAAGGCTCTAGTAGCTGTTTCAACTTCAACTGGAGAAATTCATCCTTGCGCCCACCAAACACGTAGGCGGGAACTTTACCACTTCGCTGGTCAATCGCATACCATAGCCAACGAGGGTTAGCTTGCCAACGTAGCTCCACATCTCGTCTAGCTAAGATTCAGGTCGAGCACACTCTTCAGGCGACTCAGTTAGACAACTTTCCGCTTCAACTTGCTCTGGGTTCAGTTGCTTTAATACCTTCAGGTTAACGGCGTTGGAGTATATATTCTTTTTTAATTCCCGAATAACTTTACTGGGACTGACGTGCAACATACGAGCTGTATCCCGAACTCTACTGCCATTTAGTGCTATATCCACAATCTGCGGTTTCACTTGCCGAGATTGACCTGGATAAGCATAAGGCTAAGATAAACCTCCGACCATCGCAGACATTCTCCCGACATTTATAGCGCTGCTTTGCTTGCGAACTCTTGCCATGCTTAACATTATCTCTACCATGGCAGTTAGGACATTGGAGCGTCTGAAAAAGCATAGGAGAGTTCAATAAATCTATGGCTCTAGTTTCCTTCTCTTAACTTAGCTCCTCCACAGCTTAATAACACCTCCAAGATTAGAAGATTAGTTCTTTGTTAGAGATGCTGAGCGATTGTTCGCCCTGAATCTCTAAATTAGGCTTTCCTTAGCAATAACTTAGTCATTACATCTGTAGTTAATGAACAACTACTTTAAAACCAAACATAAAAGCCAGGTAAGTTTACAGCTATTATGCTCAAACTTCCTGACTTTATTTAAGTATGCATCTAGCTAAATCAGTTATTCGATTGGAGTTAAGCATATATTAATCAACAGCATCCGTGAGGGCATCAGTCGTCTTATCTACGCTTCGCTCTGCACCTCTAACAAATTGATTTACTTTGTCTTGGATAAAATTAGAGGTGTTTTTTCCGGCTTCATTTGCCTTGCTTTGAACTAATTCAGGGTGCTTTCAGCTGCACGTTGAGTTTTGTCGGCTACCTTGTCAACTGCCCGACTAGCACTTCTATCTAAATCGTAAGCTGTACCTCGTGCGCTTTCCTTGACATTCTCACCAGCACGGTTAGCACTTCTATTTAAGCCGCTAAATGCTCCACGAGTATTATCTTTAACATCTTCACTCGCGCCGATTAACACCCTAGTTGCGTCTTTAGTAGCATTCACAGTGCTGTCCTTGACATTTTCGACACTTTGCTTCGCTGACCTTCCTAAATTATCGTGTCTTGAGCTTTGTACTTAGTATTTTCAGCACTTTGCTGCAAATTTTTTGCCCAAATCTTCAGCATTTTCACCTTTCTTATCAAGAATACGTCTAGTGTTTTTCTCCGACGTTACTTGTCTGGTCAATCGTTCCGTTCAGCATTCTCTTTAAGAGCCGCTGCCTTATCTGCCGCAGCTCCAGCCTGTTTAGTTCTGGAATTCTGCATCGCTGAACTCATTCATCGTTCCCCCCTTGGAAGCGATTAGTTGTAGCCGCTTCAGGGACCTCTGGTCTAGGATTCTTTGCTTGTACTCGATTCAGATTGTAATCCCAAGGGACTTCTTTGTCTTGTACCCCCTATTCCAGTGTCTCCAGTATTGTTGCAAGCTGTGCTAACAAACAACAAAAATCCTGCTAGAAAAGTCATCAATATTTGACGTAGGCGAACCTTTTGAAATGCAGCAATGACTCTATTCATATCAAAACTCCGTGCCATTTTTTGATTGAGTTAAACTTGAACTAAAAACAGCCCCAATTCTTTTGATTTGAGATTAAATTCTAAATTTCAAATTTAGAGTGCTTGTCATCAATAAATACAACAAGCGCTTTGAAATGAAACTTTAAAAATTGGGGCAAAAACTAGTTTTTTGCTAAGTGCCGTGTGATTGCTTTGCAACTCAGATGTCTTTCAAAAGCCTCATCTGACTTCTCTTTCACGAAAGCCCAATAGCCTTTTTAAATGCCTCCGTAGCAGTCTCAATCCGATTTTCAAGTCGTTCGCCTAAATCTTCATTGCGCTGGTTTAACCCACCAGGTTCAGCTCTCGGCAATCTTTACCTGTTATTATCGGCAGTTGTGCTTCTTTTCTCGGCTCTACTTGCTGGTTCCTCAGCACCAGGGTAAAGAATCCTCTAGATTCTTTATTTCGAGAGTTAAATCTGCGGCAATCATTGGTTTATATTTAGCTGCAAGCTAGCTTGGTTATGTCCGGACTTGGTTTTGTGTTATTTACTTTAGGATCTGCTTAGACATCCTTAAGTTTGTGTAACCGTTCCACCAGACTTTTATATGGATTATTTGCACCGCCAGCTTGAACGGCTGGGTTGTTAGGATTGCCTTGAGCAGTTGCCCCGTTACAAGCTGTGCTGAACAATACCTGGGTTACACCTACAAAAAAGACGGTTAAAATTTGGCGCCAGTCGCAGTTTGAAGAAGCCATTAACTATTCACAAAGTCCTCCTTTTAAGTTCGAGTAAAGCAAATATTTCGCTTAATCGGTTTTCTTTCGTTATCGTAAGTTTTTTAAGTGGACCGTTTCTCCGAAACGTATCATCTTGTAATCAGTTCAACAGCTTTGGGAAACGAGAGTTAGCTTTATTAAATGGATTAGCTAATATTTAGCCACCAATCGCAGATAATACGAAGTAAAAAAGATCGCTGCCTCTAACAAGGTCTCATTCAGATTAAACTTATAATCTCTAGTTTTCTAACCCTAGAGAGATTCAGATGATGGCTCTACCATAATGGTCTATCAGGGTGGGGTTGAGGTTAATAAAAGTACAGATTAGCTGATTTGAAGCAGTAAAAAGTAATTGTGACAATATTTAGGTTTACTCTTTGTCACACTTAAAAGCGATAGTCGGATTAAGCTTGATGCAAGGAGACATCAAATTTCTAAATTTTTAAAGCAATAGTCACATTTACAAGCCTTACCGCAAAAAATTTAGGTATTTTGGGTGGGACGCTGTTTTTTACAGTAAAAGCCCTTAAAGATCATTGGTGTAGTTACAGTTATTTTCAAATTGATGCGGTAGGATGGGCAACTTGGCTATGATCGCTTTAGGTGTGACTTTGCTCGCACACATTTGGTCTGGATGGATATGGACTTGGATTCATGAACTAAATCAGCCTGTTCCCAATGCCCAGTTTGTTCAAATTTATCCAAAACCAATATTGCCAAGTATCTACCAGGCAATGTCTGGCATTATTATGGTCGAATTTTCAGCTGCACAAACTGCGGGTATTCCTGTTGGTACAGCAACTCTAAGCGTCTTGCTAGAACCCGTTATTAATGGCTGCGGCTGCATAGTAGTATTAATTGGGGTTCAGCCTATATCTAACAGCCGGTGTCACACTACAACTCTTACCTATCACTGGTTTGGCATTCGTGTTAATAGCGGTTCATCCCTGATTTTTAAACGCGCAATCCACTTTCTATAGGCAATGATTCTAAAGCAAATAGAAGTTCTTAGCACTGTTGAGGACAACGTATTTCGTTACGTTATTATCCCTTAACCCTTGTTAGGCGAGTTAGGCTTTATTGGACTCCGTGGCTTTGGATTTTTATTTACGCCGCTTGCTCTCAGAGCTTTGGACTTGAGTCAAATTCCTTTTACTACTAGGCGCTTTTTAGCTTTGCATGGATTTGCAGGGTCTAGTTGTTCCCTCGCACCTGGTGGGTTAGGTGTTTTTGAAGCAACGGCGATTGCAGCTTTTGCAGCAACGCTTTTCTGGAGGTTTAATCATTAAAGGATCGCCTTATACCGTGTAATCAGCATTCTCGCTGAGACTATTGGTGCTTGGGCTTGTTTGGCTAGACGAACAGCGTTGTTCTATGATAGGTATTATTAATCAATTGTTGCTTATATTCTTTAATTAAGTTTTACTTTATTACATTGTCTACATAAATAGGTAAACATTATTTCACAAATCTCTATAGAATTATTTGCCGCATCTATCTATGGTTTTGGAGCATCTTCACAATAAATGCATTCTTGGTCTGCTCAATACCTGCTTCTGCCTTTGAAGTTATTAAGAGTAGATAATTGATTATTTAATAGTTTTGTCGAATCAACCATGAGAAGTCTCTTTTATTTAATAAACTAATTTTGTTTGCTTATACTTACGTATGTTATTACTTAAAGTATGAAGGTTTAACGTTTAAATTATATTCTATATAAAGGTTTAATGTTTATATTTTGAACTGATTTACTATAAAGACATATTGTAAGTTATCTAAAGTATTTTTATGTATGTCTTTAAATAATACATTAACTTTTAAGTCATTTGCACTCTTAAATAGCTAGCTGTTCATAAGAATGAGCAATTTTTATTAATCCAAACTCCACAGTATAAACATGACCATAACCTTCTCTAAGTTGTTCTATTGTTATACCCATTTTACAAGCTAAATTTTCTTTCAGTAGATCCAAAAAAACCAAAATTTGCTTTATTTATCTGATGAATAACACCCGTGAGAATAAGGCTTTTTTGCTGGTCTATTTCTTTACTACTAAGGCTACAAAATTGGTTTGTTTTTTTCTGACGATGTTCTACCCAACATTTATGGATTTTCCAAGGGAACTTTAGGCTATCAAATAAAACCGAATCATTAAAACCGTTAGTGTAGTAATATACTCTTCTCCACACCACCAGCATTTCTTGGGACGAGTTTTGGTGACTTCAGTTTGAGATAAATTAGAGAGTGCGAGCTAGACAAATTAACGGTAGTTCCTTTTTACAATCGTCACAACCACAGTTATAGCTCATATAATTTCTTTATCTTCTCAAAAAGTTCGCTTCCTTCAGAAGATAGCTTTTATAATTTGACTTAAGCCTCGAGTGAAATAGCTGAATATATTATTCTAAGTGTTTGTACTATCTATAACTAAATACTGAGGGTAAATCTGGAAAGGTTGTTTCTGTGCCAATCGTTGCAACATTAACCTGATGTTTGCCACGGGAGATAAGCCCAAATAATGTTTGCGGTAAAATTTCATAGTCCTTGCTAAGTCGGCTGCACCACTTAAACTAGCCAAACGTCGGCTCGACAATTTCTATCGAGGCAAAGGAACGAAGCTGATCGTTGGATCTTGGCGCAGTACCACTTATACAACCTAACAATGGGTATCTATTACCCAACGCATAAAATCTTCTGTCCTTGGTACGCAGCCATCCACCCTCCCACGGTTAAAGGCTGCACCAATGCCGTACCTGCGGATTGTTGAGCAAAGACGCGTTTAGCTCCTGCTCGTTCTGAAACACTGGCTGCCGTATCTTCACCACCATCAGTACTAAACCGAGTATCCACTAATAAGCCGCTTTCGCCCCTTAATCTTTAGCAGTATTGTAACCAACTTCAATTGCCCCAGGGTTGCACTCTTGACCAATTAATTGTCTAGAATTGCTGCTCCTCGCAGAGGATGTCCGGTCTTGGCTGACCGCACCCATTAATATGAAAGTTTTTGGCAGAATACTTCTTCCCAAAATACTTCCGTAGTTTGTAATTGATGCCGCTCCCAAGTGCCATCCACAGCACGCTGGTGCATTAACAATATACGGTCTTCCAGGCAGGAAAGTCATGAGTTCTTACTGCTCATTCTCTAAGATTGCTTGGATCGGATTGGGACATGGCTCTTTTAACGCCGTCAAACTAATTTGCTTTGACAGCCTATCGTTTTGAGAGAGCTTTCCTTTCTTTTCAGACATTCTCTTAGGCATCGTTCCTGGACTCCTGCTCCTTCACTCTACCTTCCGTCTGCTAAAAGTGCCGTAAAACTGCTTTCATCAGCATTTTATCTCGTATTTATTTAACATTTTTTCACAGTTCCATTAGGCTGGTTATGAAATTCTGAAGCTAAGGTGAGAACAACGGTGTTTATCCAGGAATAAATAATTTTTTTATACCTTACATAAAAATATCCCGCTAGCCTAAATAGTTCAGCAGGAGAAAATTAATTTTAATAATTTGTAGCCTTAAAACTACAGGATGCCCCAAAATGGAGGTTGACCAGAAAAAATTTTCCTAATCAGCGCAGCGGATAAAAAGCCAAACCATAGCCAAACGACCATTCCAAATTTCGGCTTGAGGAGTAAAGCCCCAGTGCCAAGTATTGCAGTCATCCATAATTAAATAGTAACTTTTGTTGTGTCCTGCATAACTTGTACTCCAAAAAGTTTAAATATGTAATGGTTTATCTAGTTATGTAAATTAATATAACAAATGTCTCTTAAAAAATGCATTACAAAAAAGTTGCTATTTTGACCTCTTCACGAATCATTTATTGCTCCTCAGACTGAAAGTCTGGAGCTACACATACAAAGTTGTCTCCACAGGTTTCAGTGGACTTTAGCTTACGTAGTTGGGCTTGCCTTCTGTGGTTCGCGAATCTATTTACTGGTAGCTGTCTCTTCTTTCACTTTGACTTTTATCCCGACAAAGTGACAGAAGAAGATTATGCAAGATGTCTATTGAGTTGAAAAAAGTTAAGGTTCCAGAAAATATTGAAAAATTGGTGAAGAATAACCTGGGAGTTGGATGGACAACCCCAGGCTAGGTACTTAACTATTAACCTCTTAGCTTTAAAAGCTTCAGTTTTAAAGGATTCCCAGTAGTGAAGAAAGCCTTGACCGAAAATCTCAATTAGGCGGCGGCTAAAAAGCCAATCGCTGCTAAACGACCATTCCAAAGTTCAGCTTGAGGAGTAAAGCCCCAACGCCAAGCATTACGATCGTCTACATTATAGGAGGGGTAACTTTTGTTGTATTTTGCATGGTTGTTGCTCCGTACCGATTCAGCTTTAGTTAAGTAACGTAACTTCTTTATGTAAATAAATGTAACTGATGCAGCTTTAAACATCTCTGTCTTAAACAAGAGAATGCTCATTTGAGAAAAAATAGCTCAATCCCAGTTTATTTTTTAGAGCTTTAGTACCGCGATTGAGCACCTGTAAATTCATTAAAAAGAGCTATGGAGGCTCAAGATTGTAAATATAATTGGATTTTAAATCAAGCTAGTTACTTCAGAGGAGTTTCTTTAACCAACTGGACATATTGCTCAGCGCTCTAAACGTGTTTTTTGATAAACTTGTCAGAAATATCTATTGCAGGACTAATTGAGATTGCTGACTATTGTGACCAAATTGCCAAATTAGTCTCAGAGTCAAAGAAATGAATTTTGTCCAGTGCTAACGATAGCCACACTTGCTCACCAACACGCACAACTCGGTCGGGCGCGATTCGTACTTGCAGCGAAGCCGTTGCAGCAGTGTTTTCCTCAGTTGGACTGACCGAGAGATAAGTTTCGTTGCCCAAGGCTCTACAAAGGTCTACTTGAACCAACAGATTTTTAGTTGCAGCAACACTTAAGCGCCATGTTCTGGTCGGATACCTAAAACTAAGGTCTGCCATCGTATTTTTGCAGGGCAGTTGCTCAAACATTTCGGAAGAGTGAGCCGGAACCGAGGATGAGTAATTAAAAGTGGGCATGAAACTGTACTGACAGGAAATTCATTGGTGGGAGCCAATAAATTCTGCGACGAAGCGGGTGGCTGGGCGGTTGTACAATTCCAGGGGGTAAGCGACTTGCTGTAACTGACCGTGATTCATTACAGCAATGCGATCGCCCCATTGTCATTAACTCAGTTTGATCGTGATGTAGATAGTAGTTGTTTTTAACCTGACGCCGAAGCTTAACAATTTGGGCGCGAGTTTCAGCTCGAAGCTTGGCATCAGGTTAGAAAGTGGTTCATCCATCAAAACACTTGGGGATTACGTGCGATCGTCCCAAGGCAACACGCTGTTTTTGTCCTCCAGATAGCTGTTTCGGTAGCTCTTTTTAAGAGGGCTTCAATTTGCACAGCGCCGCCACATTCCGCACCTGCTCGTCAACTCTTCGTTCGCGATTAGTCATGTATCGCAGTTTCTTAGGCAAAGCGATCGCGTCATCCCCACCAATGTATTCTCCGCCCATATAGAGAATTTGTCCCCTTCGCCCCTTGTCCCCTTGTCCCCTTGTCCTCTTCCTGTCTGCGTAGTCCAAAACGCCAGGTTGTCATAGACACTCATGTGAGGATAGAGGGGCGTAGTTTTGAAACACCATTGCGATGTCTGTTCTTTTGGAGGTAAATCATTAACAAGAGTGTCACCCACCCATATATTTCCACCCGTCATTTCTTCTAACCCAGCGATTAAGCGAAGAAGGGTACTTTTGCCACAACCAGAAGGTCCCACCAGCACCATAAACTCTCCATCTGCCACCGTCAGGTTAATGCGTCGCAAACATTAACGCGATCCGAAGGTGGGCATTTAGAGCAATTTTATCTAGTGGTATTTGGTCTACAGGTGTCAGAAGGGGTGCTGCGATTCAACTTCACCTTTAGAAGCAGCGGGAAAGCTTTGAGATGTTTTCCAGAACAACCTGCGCCACGATTGCTAATTCCTATTACATTTTCTATCCAGCTTGCCCACTCTCAAGCGCGGGCACAGACCTGCTGTATCCGATCTATTTCTAGAGTCACAAAGATAATCTACCGTCCAGTTTGCCTGGCGTTGCAGGATATGAAATGGGTAAGTATTCGCCACTCCAACTACGGGAATTCCTGCTTGTTTAGCCGCTTGAATTCCAGCTAAGGTATTTTCAATTGCTAGACACCAGATGGCTGGAGGTTAAAACCGGGACACTGCTGATTCAAGACTTCCACTGCCAGAATATAACTATCAGGTTTTGGCTTACTAGCGGTTATGTCATCTCCAGCAACAATTACTGTAAAGCATTCTGCCATATTTGCACTATTTAATACTAGTTCCACTTCGGAGCGAATTGCTTCACTTACAATAGCTAGTTTTAGTGAGCGTGAACTCAGTTGAAAAATTAAGTCCTCTAAGCCTGGATAAAGCGGCAATTCCAGTTTTTCCAGTTGCTGCTGATAAGCCTGAGATTTACGTTTCACCAGTTGAAGTAAGTAAGTTTCACTAACAACTCTACCCCGACGAGTCAATAAATCAGTAAGACAAGCGCGATCGCTTCTACCCAAACAAATTTTCTGGAACTCTCCTGGTTGAGGACACAAATTTTCCTCAATTAGAATCTGAGCAATCAGTTGTTCATGGAGCGACTCATCATTATTAATAATTACACCTCTAAAATCAAATAAAACTGCCTTTATCATGCTAATAAGCTAGTTTAGTAACCAGGTGCTGGAGTCCAAGATTCTGTAACAAAAGTATTTTCTCCTGTCTCTTGGCTCCTGTATCCTGTCTCCTGCTTTAGAGGTTTAACGCCGCGAGTCACTTGATGTATAAACCATAAATCTTGAGTTTGCACCGCTTCAAAGCCGGCTTTTGCCATCCAGGCATCTACACTTCCATCAGCAAAGTCACGAATATAAGGCTCTTCAAAAACATTATTTAGCCACTCTAGATGCCGCAATGTTTTTTGGTTGCCATCCAAAATCAAAACTTCCCCGCCAACTGTTAACAGCCGGAAGCTTTCCCTTAAAATTGCCTGAGATACAACTGGTGGTGTTTCATGAAATAACAAAGAAGCTGTAACAAGGTCAAAAGATGTATCAGGAAAACTAGTTTTTTCGGCATTGCCATGACACCATTGAATGTCTAACCCAGCTGTTTTAGCTTTATCTTCAGCCCTTACCAACATATAAGGCGACAAGTCCACACCAATCACTTCTGCTTGGGGAAAAGCCTGCTTTAACATCAGGGTAGTGGAACCAGTGCCGCAGCCTAAGTCTAAAATCCGCCTGGGCTTAGCCTTAATAGCATCAATCAAGCTTTGACGTACCACTGTCTCATTAGGGGGCAGAACATACTGGGTAATTGGATCGTAGGAAACTGCTGCACCGGAGTTGAAATATCCACCCTCGATACCGTGGAAGTTCTGACTACTATAGTAAGAGGGGATTATTACATCTTGTCGCCGCAAGCGATCGCTCTCTTTCTGCCAATCAATACTTTTGGCATAGCGCCGCAACTCTTCCTCATCAATGAACAGGCGAATAACGGGTGATAAGAAACGTTCCCAAAGTGTGTCTTGGCGTACCATAAGAGTCTACTATAAGTTCAGTTGATTGCGAATACTCTGCTTAAATGAGATCATATAGCACCGTCGGGGCTACCCTAAGAGCGCATTTCTAAATAGAAGCTTTAGCCGAACTTGGCGTTGCGGAAAAGGTAATGATGTGTTGCTAGAATGGATGAATGAAATGTTGCTATTGCAACTCTAGCCAGACAATCAAGAACGGACATCGCAAGGGCAGACAGAGCTACAAGTGTAAGCAGTGCGGTCGCCAGTTTCTTGAGATTTACCGCCCCTGGCAATACTCGAATGATGTCAAGCAACGGTGCATCAAAATGTACTTGAATGGCATGGGAGTGCGTGGGATTGAACGAGTAACCCAAAGCCACCACACTACGGTAATGGGTTGGGTAAAACAAGCCGGATTAAATTTGCCAGATGTACCAGAAATTGCTCAAAAGCCAGAAATCACAGACCTAGAGGAGTTACAAAGCTTTGTTGGTAATAAGCGGCACAAAGTTGGGATATGCACTGCTGTAAATCATTGGCAACGCCGGAATTATTGCCTGGACAATTGGCGAGCGCAGTTCTTCGACATTGCAATTGCTTTGGGGAGTGGTGAAGTGAAGGCATTCGCTTTTGGTACGTTAGCGATGGCTATGCTGTTTAGCCAAAGTTGATTAATGGTTCTCAGCATTTAGTTAGTAAGACTTATCTGACGCGCGTGGCAGGGGAAAATACACGACTGAGGCACTATTTGGCACGCCTGCATCGAAAAACACTCTGTTATTCCAAGTCGATCGAGATGATTAAGTGTTCTCTTCGATTGTTGTTGCACTACCTGCGGTTCAGAACAGTGCCTATTCCTGCCTAAATCATTACCTTTTCCGCAACGCCAAACTTTGAGCTTCCTTCGGAATCAAATCAAAGTTAAACTTCAGCAATTAGAGGCTTTGCCAGTAGAGACAGTAGAGGTCTTACGGCAAGTATTAGCCAGCTAGCCTTAGCTTCAGGGGATGCAGTTCAAAGCATCCCTACCTGCAATCCCTATCTATTTCTTAAGTAGCTTATTTTCAACCAAGGTCTTTATGAACAAGGAAATTGGCGAGAGTGAGCGCCTTCCTTGCATTACAAATGAAACTATCAATGACCCCAAGCATTACTGCTCTGGTTCAATGATAGGAAGGTATGGGGGCGAATATTACGAGGGTTGGCTTAATAGTTAATACATACAATAGTCGCTTTCAAAAGAAATTAAAGTTTACATTTCCAAATTCAAGGTTCATATATCGCTGTATCCAAGAATCAGGCTTTCCCAAGCGATTAGCGATCGCAGCAAGGTAATTACGATAAGAAATCTGTTTATTAAACGATTAGTCAATCCAGGTATGGGATTTGCGTCATTTAATACAGCACGACTAACTTTGAGAGGGTATGAGGCAATGAACATGATTCGCAAGGGCCAAATTCATGGAGTAGAAAAAGGAGATATTTTGGCTTAAGTAGAATTCGTGGCTCAAATTTTTGGAGTGGCTGTATAACTATCCCTCTTGTGTCAGTTTCTGGGTGTGATGAATAAAGGAATCAAAAGATAAAACTCTACGAGGTAAGTAGAGCAATGGATGTAGAATTACAAATCCTGAAGCATCTGCCTAGAGATGCTCACCCAACAGTGGCAATTATAGATGAATATTGTGCAGAGTATAAAGACCTATTCAAAGAAGTAAGAAATTATGAGTACTTCAAATATTTACACGTGGGAGCAATTTCCCCAATAAAAAGAAAATCATTATCAGAAATAACGCTCATTTGTAAGTATAAACTCTGCTCAATCATTACATCATTTTATAGCCTCTTCAGATTGGTTAGTCAGTAAATTAAAAAGTCGAAGATTAGGGAAAATAAACAAAGCATTAAATGGAAATGGAATTACGGTAGTAATAGATGAAACAGGAGATAGAAAAAAAGGTAAAAAGACTGATTATGTAGCAAGAGAATATTTAGCGAACATGGGCAAAATAGAGCAGGGGATAGTATCAGTCAATGGCTACGGAGCGTACAAGAATATAACTTTTCCATTGAGCGTAAAAGTATTCAAACCTCTTGGGACGCTAAAAGCAGAAGATAAATATAAAACTAAAATAGAGTTAGCGTCAGAAATTATTGCACAATTAATGGACGAGGGCTTTAATATTGAACTGGTTTTAGCAGATAGTTTATATGGTGAAAATAGCCAATTTCTGGAAAAATTAGGTGAATATAACTTAGATTATGTTGTAGCAATTAGAACAAATCATGGAGTCTGGCTGCCAGCCAGTCAGAGCGTTAGAGCTAATAAGTGGTGTAAATTTGAGGGAACATTTAGCAATCAAAAATCATCAACCAGATACATTAGAGAGATAGTGTACGGGAAAAGAAGAGCCATAACGAACTTTGAAATAACTACTGACCCAGAAACAATGCCGGAAAATTCTACAACATTTGTGCTCACAAATCTTCAAGGGAATCTTAAAAAGACTTTAGGTGACCTATATGCAATGAGAATATGGCTTCCGGCAGTGTAAGCAATAATTAGGTTGGACTGATTATCGTTTTACTAGTTTCCTGCATATTGAGAGATGGTGGGAAATTATTTTTGGTGTTTACACAATGATTAGTTTAAATTCTCCAGCCTTTTTAGCTTTAAATCAATCTCGTCAAATTCAACCAAAGATAAAAGAAATTATTTAGACTTTGGGCAAATTTGCCCAAAGTCTAATGAAAAACCTAACTTTACTCTTTCCTGATCCCGTCAGTTAGACTTTTAACAAAGAAATCTGACCAGCAGCGCCGTCGTTAATAAGTTCAGCTACATAGAGGTTGCCGATGTTCTTTTTCGTGTCCTCAATCAAATCCAGAGGGCTTGAAAGACCAGAGATGACCTGAGTAACTTTACCGCTAGGAATGTTACCGTCAAGCCCTGGTTCGAGGGCTAAGATATCTTTCCCGCCACTATATTCCACAACTAACAGCTTGTTCTTAAGGACTCCATTGAATGTATTACTCTTATATTCAATAATGCCGTTAGGTGAGCGGTTGCGACCAAAATCATGAGCAAAGCCTTGATAATTTGGGTCGGGGGCAAATCTCACAGTATCAGTAGGATCAGCATATCCTGCATACACTGTACCCGTTTTAGGGTCTGTCACCTTTACAACCTCTGCCGGGTCAACTCCAGTGGTGGGATTACCGCCGTTCAAGATGTACTCCTGGCGCAGGGGGTTTGGGTGACCATAATAACCACCCTTCACTACGTTAAAGAGGTAATCGTGCTGAGTAGCTACACCCTTTAGCGCCTCGTTTACTGTTGTTTCAGGATTGTCAGGGGTATTACCGTTAGCAGCGCTGCCATTTGTAGGCGTATAGAGTTTGCCAGTACTATGCCAGACTAAATCATAAGCATTGCGGATACCTGTTGCATAAATCTTAACGGGAGCATCAGCGGTAAAGGGATTGTAATTATCGGCTCCACGGTTCTCCGTCTGCACATCGAAACCTCCTGTAGGAACCGTCGTTAGATTGGGATCAATTTGCAGTACAGCCGCAGTTAACAACCGCTCAGGTCGATTTGCCCAGGCATCATCAATGGCGCATCCATAGCACTATTGCTGCTTTGAGTCATGTAAAGCTTGCCATCAGGACCAAATGCAAGGCTGTTACTTAGATGGTCTTTGGCAGAGCGAGGCAGACCAGTTACATAATCTTGAATATCAGCGTCAAAAGCTGAAGTAAGCGGGTCTAGGGTCAGCTTCGAGATTTCTCCTGTGAAATCTGCGGCTGGCTGTGGATAGATCGGATTATTGTGTGTAATCCACAACTCATTAGGGACTATTAGGATTAAATGTAAGACCAATAATGGCGCGTCCAGCAAGCTGCGTAGGTGCAAAGGTTTCTAAGTTCGTCAGATTACCTGAGATATCATCGATAGTCCAGCGACGTAACTTACCATCTAAAGTAGCGGCATAAAGATTGTTACCATCAGGACTGATAGTTAAGCTGGAGATCGGATCGCCAGTGCCACCCGCACCGTAAACCGTGCTTTTAGTGAAGTTTACTGGAGCAGAATCAACGCTCTTGTTAATTCCCCGTAGTGAATGTCGTGCTGTAGGGGAGAAAGGTAGCACCGGACTCGTCTCTAGCACCCGTTGTGACAGCAAAAGGTGTAATTGGTGTTTGGTGCTAAATTCTCAGTCGGCTGATAGACAATAGCATCATTACCACCACTGGTGTTGATCAGTCCAGGCCCAGGGCATTATCCTTAGTGCGATAGAGTTGAACATTACTCGTTTTCAGCGTTGCCGGATCTACACCAATGCCCGCACCGATCAAAGCGACATCAACATTTATTGCAGTATCCAGGTATACACCTGTTGCATCCTTGGCGATCGCACTAGAAGATACAGATGGATGCTTGCCGGGGGTAATATTGACAATATCAATGTAGTTGAGCTTGGTATTTTTGCCTCCTAGCGGCACATCAACAGTAAGCCTGCCATCAATAACGTTTACCTTGGTAGTAGCTAGCTGATACTCTTGCTTAGCGGTACTGGAAGCTATTAATAGCAGTAACACCTTCTACTCTAATGCTGTGCTTGCTGTTATAGATACCTTTACTGTTAGTGCGTCGCCAACGCTGACGCTGACGCTATATGTACCATTAGGTACAGAATACTCCCACGCAGCAGCGGGAGTATTTGGATACTGCATATGCATCACAGTATCAAGCCTTTGGTCTACACCAGCACGGTTGCGATCGCGCGCATAAGCGGCAATAGTTAGAGGCGTGTGCGTCATGCTGCTGAGGCTAGATTGAGTTACCCAGCCAAAGCCACGAGTAGAATTATATGCCTCACCACTGTCCTTGATATACCCAGCAGGTAGTGCAACGCCACTCGGCTGAAAATTAATTTTCACATCTTGGGCAATACCAAAACTGTCAAACGTGATCGGCACATCCGCTGCATTACTGGTAGAGGCAAGAATGCCTGCACGGGCGCTAGTTGCATCTGTAAAGAAGGGAAGTAGTAGGCTTAAAACTCTTACTGAATGTCAGCCGCGCTCCCGTATTGAGTTAACTCGGTACGCCGCTGTAATACTTTTAGTAACTGCATCGCCCGTCAGGAACAAGTCAAGAGTGTTAATGTTTGCCCAGTCTAAACCTGTAACTATATCTACCCGAGAGCCTACCCCTTTCTCTTACTTATACAGCTGGATTTTCAGTCCGCTAGTACCAGTGCCACTGTTAACAACCACCAGTTTCGCATAGTTATCTTGGTTAGAACCGAATAACAGACCGCCCTGCTGAAAGGAAGTAGTTAGATTAGTTGGCGAACCTTTTAACCGAGTACTAACTGTAAAGGTTTGAGTAGCATTAATGCCAACCTGGAGCGCATTCTTAAGTGTGTTAGTAAGACCAGCACTGCTTCCTTGTGTAGCAGTAAGAGCAAGCGTACCAGTTGTTGTATCCAGATTAATGCGACTGGAATCATACTGGTCGCCATTCTTATTAGTTTGTACAGAAGTAAACCCTGTACCTTCAAGATCCTTGTCTTCAGTTGTACTAGGAATAACTGTAGAAAAATCTAGATTTAACATTACATATCCTCAATTTATATAACTAAAATTCCAATCAAAGGTGAAGCAGTTGGTGTAAACTGATGCTGCCTCAAATATCTAGCCATGTTTTCGGTGTTTTAAAAGCAGAATAATATTAGTGTTTTATTGCCTGAAACTTTATTTTCAACCATTCTGCTAGTAAACAACGTACTTCATCTTTTCTTTACACAATCTTTACGGGAAGTTTCAGTATTTTCACATAATCAATTCATGTGGATAAAAGCACCGGAAGCAGTTATATTTTGGCGTAACCAGATAGTAAGCCAAATTGACAGCTATATTTGTGGCATTGTCAGATAAAATGATTACACCTCTTGCATGAATCAAATTATGCCCCTAGCCGAGAAGTCTAGGGCTATACAAACCAAGCCTACCGCCGCAGGCTCTTAAACTTATTGAGTCCATGTAAACGCACTTTGTTTGCATAGACGCGAAAATTATTTTTGTATATGTATCTTATTAGACAAGTAGCAGCACTACCTAGACTGTAGCATTTTTTAGTGAAGGGTGGTAATATTACGTAGGCTTTTCTTGATTTACAGCAGATAAAAATTACTCCGTTCAAAGCTGCCTTCTTACCTACAGGGTTCAAAGCCTAACACAATATATGAGCTTATTTTTCTGCAAAAGTTCCTATTGTGATTACTTAACCAATAGCCCCTAAGATGGTGTTGGTGCAATTAAGATTGACCAACTAAAGGTTGGACATAGGCAGGAAATTTAGCA
Source organism: Chroococcidiopsidaceae cyanobacterium YX2bin18 (assembly GCA_030446505.1). Taxonomy (GTDB): domain Bacteria; phylum Cyanobacteriota; class Cyanobacteriia; order Cyanobacteriales; family Chroococcidiopsidaceae; genus JAHHHE01. Next base: position 35,833 of record JAUJND010000037.1, read on the forward strand.
GTTTTGAGAACCTCAACAGCTGTATTGCTGTTTTGCACCCAAAATTGGCGACCGAAGCGGACAAGTTGACGCGGCGGATTACTAGGAGAAGCTTCGCCAAACGAATCACTTTGCCAATTAGGAGATGTAACGATCGCAACTACTGGAACCCTAGCTTTTTCTTTATCCCCTACCTGTTCTTGTAAAATTGTTTTGAGGCGATGCTGTTCTTCAATTGTGCCTGCTTGCTGCGGCGATAGTTCCACCATTACTAGCTGCACTGTTTCAATTGGCTCAGCATCTTCAACAATTAGCTGGATTTGCTCATCCCGTCGGTCTACTTTACCCCAAATAATCATTCGCGCATCAGTAATAAGCAGGGTTCCAATGCGTTCATAAGCTTTAGGGAAGACGACGGCTTCAGTTTGACCTGTTAAGTCTTCTATTTGCAAAATTGCCATGCGATCGCCCTTTTTGGTGATTACTGGCTTAACCCCACTCAACATCACAACCGCACATATAAGAGTATCTTCCCGCTGATAGCTCAACTGCGAGAGTCTAATTGGAGCGAGAATTTGTGCTGACTGTCTCACCGCCTTAAGTGGATGATCGGAAACATAAAAACCCAGCAGTTCTTTTTCTTTTTTCAATTTTTCTGACTGCGGGAAATCATCTACATTCAGAGCTTTGGGAGCAGATTCAAAGCCAGTATTTGGATTGTTACTAGTTATCATCCCGCTCAAGTCAAATAAATTACCTTGACCACTGGCTCGATCTTTAGCACGGGATTGCGCCCAGTCGAACACCAGTTCAAGATCGTTGATTAACTGATTGCGGTTTGGCTGAATATTATCAAAAGCACCACAGTAGATTAATGCTTCCAAAGCACGACGGTTAACAGCACGAAGATCAACGCGATCGCAGAAATCTGCCAATGATTTAAATTCCTGATCACGCGCTGACAAAATATAAGCGATCGCACCTTGTCCCACATTCCGCACAGCTGACAATCCAAACAAAATCTTACCTTCTGAGGGCGTAAAATCTACTCCAGAGCGATTAATATCTGGCGGCTCTATTTGAATATTCATATTCAAACAAGTGGAAATATATTTCTGCACCTTATCCGTATCACCACTGTTAGCTGTTAACAGCGCCGCCATATATTCAACTGGATAATTTGCCTTCAAATATGCTGTTTGATAAGTTACATAACCATAAGCCATTGAATGGGATTGATTGAAACAGTATTCAGCAAAATTCACCATTTGCTCAAATAGTTGTTCAGCAAGTTTGGATTTTATTCCATTTTTAGTTGCACCATTGATAAATATTTCGCGCTGCTTCTGCATCTCAGAAGCCTTCTTTTTACCCATTGCACGACGCAGTAAATCAGCCTGTCCTAAAGAATAGCCAGCTAAATCCTGAGCCATTCTCATGATTTGTTCTTGAAAACAGAGCGTTCCGTAAGTTTCTTGCAGAATTGGCTCTAGTAGGGGATGTTGATATTCTATTTTCTCTCTGCCATGCTTGCGGTTGATAAATTGCGGAATTAAACCTGCATCTAATGGTCCTGGTCGATACAGTGCCAGAATTGAAGAAATATCTTCTAGACAAGATGGCTTCAAGTCTCGCACTATTTGACGCATTCCTGAAGATTCAAGCTGGAAAATACCTTCTAATTCACCTGCTTCTAAGATTGCATAAGTTTTTTTAACATCTTTGGGTACTGTGTTTACTTCTCCTTTTGCTAATATTTTCTGAGCTTTTCTTTCATCAAGTGGTAACTGGTCTGGATCAAGATCAAATCCTTGGTGCTGCTTAATTAAATCAACTGTTTTTTGAATTAGAGTTAAATTTCTTAACCCCAAAAAGTCCATTTTTAGAAGTCCCAATGCTTCCAGGTCTTCCATAAAATACTGAGTAATTACAGAACCATCATTATTCTTTTGCAGCGGCACAATTTCATCCAGTGGCTCTGATGAAATAACAACCCCTGCGGCGTGTACTCCAAATGTTTTGTTCGTCCCTTCAATTCGCAGCGCCATATCAACCCAATGATGAACATTAGGATCATTTTCGTATTTTTCTTTAAACTCTGGTGCTGGTGTGGCTGCTGAAACCATTACTGCAAGTTTAGTTGGCTTGCCTCGCACAACAGGAATTAATTTTGCCATGCGATCAGCTTCCCCATAGGGAATATTTAATACTCTCGCAACATCTTTTAAAACAGCTTTTGATGTTAGACGGTTAAAAGTAATAATTTGGGCAACTTTATCTTCGCCGTACTTGTTAGTAACATAATTAATTACATCATCTCGTCTTTCAATACAGAAATCGGTGTCAATATCTGGCATTGATTTCCGCTCTGGATTCAAAAAACGCTCGAATAATAGTCCATGATGTACAGGATCAATATTAGTAATTTTTAGAGCATAAGCAACTAAAGAGCCAGCTGCCGAACCTCTACCAGGTCCAACTGGAATGTTATTATCCCTAGCATATTTGATATAGTCCCACACTACTAAAAAGTATGTAGAAAAGCCCATCTGCTGCATCATTTTTAGCTCATAATCCAGCCGTTCTTTGTAGGTTGGCTCAATTTCAGCGCGGGATTTACGATTAAAGCGTTGTAATAATCCTGACCACGTAACTTCCTCTAAATAAGTATCAGCAGTATGACCAGCTGGAACAGAGTAGTTAGGAATGCGAGACTCACCCATAATCTGGTAAGGCTCAACTTTGTCTGCGACTTCTATGGTAGTTGCGATCGCTTCTGTAATCACGTCATCCGGCAAATGATCTCGAAATAGCTGACTCATTTCCTCAGCCGATTTGAGATATTCTGTACCACTGTAGCGCATCCGCTTATCTTCAGCAATCAGCTTGCCTGTTTGAATACACAGTAAAGCATCATGAGCTTCAACGTCGTAGCAAGAAATAAAGTGCGAATCATTTGTCGCAATAAATTTAATATTTAATTCACGGGCAATTTTAATTATTTCAACGTTAACAACGCGATCTTCTTGAGAGCCATGATCTTGAATTTCTAAATAGTAGTCATCACCAAATATATCTTTATACTCCTGAGCTACCCGACGCGCAATATCCGGTCTACCTTGGAGAATTGCCTGTGGGACTTCCCCACCTAGACAAGCACTAGTAACTATTAAACCTTCATGGTATTTAGCAAGTAGTTCTTTGTTTATACAAGGACGGGAAAAAATACCTTTACCTTGAACACCTTTGAGGTGAGAAATAGTTGTTAATTTGACTAAATTTTTATAACCTTTTGTATTTTTAGCTAAGACAACTTGATGATATTTTGGTACTTTACGGCGCTCTTTATTTTCAATATCGCCGTTCATGACATACATTTCATTGCCAATGATCGGCTTAATATTTTTACTACGGCAGAGTTTGATTAACTCGATCGCACCGTACATCACTCCGTGATCTGTGAGGGCGATCGCTTTCATGCCCAACTCAATAGCTCGCTCTACCAGTGCTGGTAACTGACTAGCACCATCAAGCAGACTGTAATCACTGTGGACGTGTAACCCGACGAAGGACATAAGCGTGTCAAATATTTATAGGAGCTAAGACTAGAATATCGAACTTTATGCCATTTTTTAATCTATCTATAAAATAGAATTACACAAGACTTCATTTGTACTTGATTATGATTAATATTAATTATACCTTATTTTATCATTCAATTAATAGTAGCTAATACAATAGTCAGCTTTTATAAAAATATTTATAATTAACAATAATTACATATTAATAAAAAAATGAAAGACTCATCATTTGTTATTTTTATTGTTTTTGGCTGTATTTGGATACTGATGGGAGCTATTGGTTTAGTTGCATTCTTACAATCTGAGGGTGAAGAAATTCGGTTTGGCAAATGGGGACTTGTAGTTGCTATCCCGATTATTATCCCGCTAATTGCTGCCCTTGTTTTTGCTGCGGTTCATCACTAGGACATATTTGAACAGTGGAATTTGGATGCTGGAAAATTACCTAAGTATGCTGTAATAGTTTTAAAATTTTAGGGTAAGTGTGCCTGTTTTGTCCGCACTTGCTCTACAAGTTTTTGCACTGCCTGAAAATATTGCCCACCTGCAATTTCTGCTGCGTTGTTATGTCCTGCTCCTGAAACAAGAAATAGTTGTCTAGGTTCGGGTGCAGCAGCGTACAACTGCTGGCTCATAAGAGCTGGAACTTGTAAATCAGCAGTACCGTGAATAAATAAGACTGGGATTTGGAGTAATCGCACTTTACTAATTGAGTCAAACCGCTGATTCAGAATTAAATCTATGGGAAACATCAAAACTTGCCCTGAAGCTTGGCTATATCTGCGATTGAGGTAAATGAACTATCCACAATCAATCCTGCTGCTTCTGGATGTTGCACAGCTAAGTCAATAGCTACAGCACCCCCCAGAGAATGCCCATAGATAAAATCTCACTCGGCTGATGTCGCTTGACTAAATAATCCCAGGCAGTTGCCGCATCTTGATATACCCGCGATTCAGTTGGACTGCCCTGACTACGACCATAACCACGATAGTCGATCAACAATACGGAAAAACCTTGTTGATGGAATCGATTAGCATGGGCAACATTCTGCGCCAATGTTAATACCATTGCCGTGCAGATACAGCAGCACTTTAGCATCTGGTTTCGTTGCAGGTATCCACCACCCATGTATTCGTTCCAGCTTCTGATCGCCAGCGACGGGTAACCAAACTTCTTGATAGCGGAGATTAAAAACTCCGGTGTGGTTTCGATAACAGGTGATGGAAAGAAGATAAAACGAGTTTGCTGAGAGAAGAGATAGAGACAAATAGATAGATATATCAGCGCTACCATAGCTCCCATACCCAGCAGCGATCGCCACAACAATTTCAGCATCACGTTAATTTAGCTGCGGTAACTGCGTTTTCCAAGTAGTCGCTTGCTCATAAGCATAAGCAACTTGAAACAATTGATCTTCTCGCAGCACATTGCCAATCAACTGCAACCCAATCGGTAATCCATGCTCGTCAAAGCCACAGGGTAAACTTAAGCCTGGTAAACCAGCAAGATTAACTGTAATCGTCATCAAATCACTTAAATACATACTTAGGGGATCGTTTCGTTTTTTCCCAGCCTTAAATGCCGTAGTCGGGACAGTTGGACACGCTAACACATCAACTTGCTCAAAAGCATTTTTAAAGTCTTGCTTAATCAAAGTCCGCACTTTTTGGGCTTTAATATAATAAGCATCGTAGTAGCCAGCAGATAGCGTATAAGTCCCTACCATAATTCGGCGTTTGACTTCTGCACCAAATCCTTCAGCACGAGTACGCATATACATATCTAGCAAATTTTCCGGATTCGGGGTGCGAGAGCCATATTTAACGCCGTCATATCGAGCTAAATTTGCTGATGCTTCCGCAGGAGCAATGATGTAGTAAGTAGGCAAGCCGTAACGGAAGCGGGGACAGGAAATTTCTTGAACCTCAGCCCCTAAGTTCTTTAATTGGGCGATCGCTGTGGTTACAGCTTGGGCAACAGCAGAGTCTAAACCCTCACCAAAAGTTTCTTTAATAACTCCAATTCTCAGCTTATTGAGGTCGGGTTTAAGAAATTGAGTGTAGTCTGGAATCTCAACTTTAAGACTAGTTGAATCTTTGGGATCGTAACCAGCGATCGCATTTAATAAAATTGCTGTATCTTCTACTGTGCGTCCGAATGGACCAATTTGATCTAGAGAAGAAGCAAAGGCAACCAATCCAAATCGGGAAACTAGCCCATAAGTTGGTTTCATGCCCACCACGCCACAAAAAGAGGCAGGTTGACGGATAGAACCGCCAGTATCAGAACCAAGAGCAACTGTACACTCTCCTGCTGCTACAGCCGCTGCCGAACCACCTGAAGATCCCCCAGGTACACGCGATACATCCCAAGGATTAGCCGTGACTTGATAAGCCGAGTTCTCTGTAGAACTGCCCATCGCAAATTCATCTAAATTGGTTTTGCCCACCATCACTGCCCCAGAATCAGCTAATTTTTGCGTCACAGTTGATTCATAAGACGGCACAAAATTTTCTAGCATCCGTGAAGCGCAAGTCGTGGGAATTCCTTGCGTACACATATTGTCCTTGATCCCAATTGGAATCCCAGCCAATAGCCCAATTTCTTCCCCTGTTGCAATTTTGGCATCTACTGATGCAGCCTGTTCTAATGCCTTGTTTGCTGTCACACATAAGAAGCTGTGTAATTTTGGTTCTAACGCTTCAATCCGGTTTAAAGCTTCTTGAGTAATTTCAACAGCAGAACGTTCTTTACTAACCAATTGCTGGTGCAACTCGCGGATCGATGCCATCTCTCGCTTCCTTTTCTCACAATCCAGCCTTTAGTATAAAGTGACAAATCATCACTCAGGCTCTTACCAACTACAAACCATACTTATTAACGGTTGACATTCACAGCACCTCAAGATGACGCAATTTTTAGGCTGATCCTGTTGGTACGCTTACTTATTGAGCATTCAAGCAGGATATTATATTACATAAAATTCCCTTGATTTCGCCTATAAACAAAAGGAATTCATCTTTCTGTGCTTTTTTTGCAGCTACACCGACATCGGTACAACTAGGACTTTATCGACTCGGTTACCATCCATATCGATCACTTCAAAGCGGAGTCCAGCCCACTCAAAACGATCAGTAACAGAGGGGATACGCCCCAACTGGGTAACAACAAATCCTCCTAATGTTTGATAAGTAATTCCTTCCTCTTTAGACAATTTTTGGAAGTGGAAGATTTCTTTAAAGTCGTCTACAGGCAACAATCCATCTAACAACCAAGACCCATCCTCACGTTGTATTGCCTCTGGTTCAGCTAGCGCATCACTCTCAGGAATATCACCGACGATCGCCTCTAGAATGTCTTTAAGCGTAACCAATCCTTGAGTAACGCCATATTCATCCACGACTAAAGCAATATGAGTCCCAGAGTTCTTGAATAACTCCAGGGCTTTTAAAGCATTCATGCTTTCTGGCACATATAACGGTTGGTGCAACAAGGTTTGTAGGTCAACTGGTTGACTGGGATTGTGTGCCAAAAATTCTTTAGCTTGTACCACACCCAACAATTCATCAATGCTACCTTGACCTACTGGAAACAGAGAATGGAAACTTTCAGTAACCTCGCGGCGGATTTTGTCAAGCGGATCTTCAATGTCAAGCCAGACAATCTCGGTTCGTGGCGTCCTCAATGCATTAACTTGCCGACTACCAAGGCTAAACACTCGATCCACTACATCTTGTTCGGCTTCTCCCAAAAGTCCACCCTCATGGCTAGCTGCAACTAAGAGCTTCAGTTCTTCAGTCGAATGAAGCAATTCCTCACCACTTCCTGGCTGCAAGCCTAAGAGTTTGAGGACAAGATTTCCCAAATTGTTCAAAACCTGGACAGCAGGACGAAATACAGCTAGGTAAATTTCCAGTAGAGTGACGACAGCAAAGGCTGTTTTTTCTGTGCGTTGAAGAGCAAGACTTTTAGGAGCCAGTTCTCCTAAAACGATGTGGAGAGACGTGATAATCGTGAAAGCAACAATCACTGACAAAGTATGAGAACTAATCAGCGCTAAGTTGGGCGGCAGTAGCTCGAAAGCTGGCTCGACTAGCACAGCGATCGCTGGTTCTCCCAGCCATCCCAATCCCAAGGAGGACATTGTAATGCCAAGCTGGGTTGCTGCTAGGTAAGAGTCCAGGTGGTTTACAGCACGTTGTAAAGCCTTAGCACGGGGGCGACCTTCAGCGACCAACTGCTCGACTCGGCTACGGCGCAGAGAGACCAAGGCAAATTCGGCTGCGACAAAAAAACCATTAGCTATCACTAAAACGATTACTGCTAGCAACTTGCCAGCGGTAAGCAAACTGAACGGACTGCTCATAACGATTTTTTGTAGCCTTTCATCTCTTGTGCTTTCTCAAACAGAGGTTTTAGCTTATTTAGGGATGTGGGTTTAAACTGATACCCCAAACTCAGGGTTAATAAATAGCCCAATTACCACGTCCTGCATAAGAATGATTTTGCAATAAGCATAATCTAAGATCAAAGGTTCGACTATCACAAACATCCGCTCACAAGTAAAAAAACCTTTGCTGTTCATCAGTCTTGCAATTAACAATAGCTAAACTATGTTAAACCAGTGAAAGAGTTATCACTTACAGAAAACAGATTCATAATATCTCTCTAGGACACTAAGGCATTAAGCTGGGAATAGTTTTAGAGTCAAACTGGCACATTATATCTAGTGTCTGTGCATCAATATTCTCAAATCAACCTTAACGTTTACGTCCAAGGAAAGGGATTTCCAATTCTCTGTTTACACGGTCATCCCGGTTCAGGTCGTAGCTTGTCTGTGTTTACCCAGAATTTGTCTCGGCGGTTTAAAACTATCGCCCCTGACTTGCGGGGATATGGCAACAGCCGCACTCAGGTGAATTTTAATATGACTGACCACTTAATTGAT
>JAUJND010000153.1 GCA_030446505.1 Chroococcidiopsidaceae cyanobacterium YX2bin18
AAAACCTCGAAGTTGAGGAGCGTGTAATCTTTGCGGGGTATGTACCAGATGACCAATTAGCTAGTTATTATGCAGCCTGTGATTTATTTGCAATGCTTACCTTTTTTGATGCCCAAGATAAAAGTATAGAAGGCTTTGGCATTGTTTACTTAGAAGCTGGTTGCTTTGGCAAACCCGTCATTGCCTCGCGCGTTGGTGGTGTAGAAGATGCAGTTCACAACGGTGAAAATGGCATTTTAGTAGATCCAAATTCTACTGAGGAAATTTTGAGTAGTCTGCGAAAACTATGCCTAGATCAGCAGTTGCGCCTCCGCTTGGGTTGTAAAGGAAAGGAACTAGCTAATCGCCAAACTCTGCACCAGTTGCTTTATGAAACTCAAATTCCTACTTATTGTGATACAAATTACTGAGGTTTATAAAGATGAAGATCGCATATGTTACCAGTTACGATGCCAGGGATGTTAAGAGTTGGTCAGGAACTCCTTTTTATATGTCTCAATCTCTCAAGACTGTATCAAGTGGACTCGAGTATGTATGTCCTTTAGAAGTAGAGACTTCATCGAAGTTTATTTTTAGGTCAAAGCAGCTTTTATATAGGTTTTTACTAGGAAAGAGGTACATCCGTGATGCAGATATATTAACTCTGAAAAACTTTGCCAAGCAAGCTAGTGTCAATCTTAAGAATCTTGACTCGGACATGATATTTAGTCCAGTAAGTTACACACTTGCGTATCTGGAGTGTAAACAACCAAAGGTTTTTTGGGCAGATGCTACATTTGCTAGCTTAATTGATTATTACCCTTTTCATAGCAACTTATGTGAGGAGAGTATTAAAAATGGTATATCAATGGAACAATCTGTTTTAGACAAATGCAAATTAGCTATATTTTCATCTGAATGGGCTGCTACAAGCGCTATCAAAAACTATAAAGTCGATCAAGCAAAAATCAAGGTTGTACCCTACGGAGCAAACATTCAATGTGAGCGCAGCCTTGATGATATAAAGACTATAGTTAACTCTAAACCTTCAAATAATTGCAACTTGCTATTTTTAGGTGTCAAATGGTTACGGAAGGGAGGAGATATAGCCCTAGAATTAGCAAAAGAGTTAAATAAAGCAGGATTAAATACAAAATTAACAATAGTTGGATGTCAACCGGATATAGAAGGTATTCTACCCAGCTTTGTTAATTGTTTAGGCTTTATCAGCAAATCTACAGAAGCAGGACGCGCCCAAATTGCTAGATTGTTAGCTGAAGCTCATTTTTTAATTTTACCTTCAAGAGCAGATTGTACACCAATGGTTTTTGCTGAAGCAAACTCTTTTGGACTTCCTTGTTTAACGACTAATGTTGGCGGAATACCAACTGTCATTAAAAATGAGCGAAATGGAAAAGTCTTTTCAAATGATGCCAGTGTTACAGAATATTGTGAATACGTTTTGGATTTATTTGCTAATTATTCTCAGTATAAAAATTTAGCAGAATCTTCTTTTCAAGAATATCAGTCCCGTCTCAACTGGTCAGTAGCTGTTCAAACTGTAAAGCAACTACTAATTGAGTAGGTATGAGTATAAATCCAAATTTAAGCAGGTGTGAAAGAGGCTTATTTCTATGACCCAACCTAGTGCAGGCAGGATAGCTAGAGGCAGTATATGGCTAACTTCAAGCTTTATGCTTGCAAGGTTCTTACAGTTGATTGCTCAAGTTGTTTTAGCTCGTCTATTGCTGCCTAATGACTTTGGTGTCTGGGCGATGGTTCTAATTGTAACTACTTTATCAGCTTTATTTAGAGAAGCAGCGATCGCTCAAGTACTAGTTCATCGCGGTATAGATAATAAAAAACTAGTGGACGCTGTTTACAGCCTGGGAATTAACATCTCAATTGGCGTGTTTGTTCTGCAATGCTTAGCTGGTTTTCTGACTTCCCAGTTTTTTAATGAACCTCTATTGTGGCCTCTAACCGCTTGTGTAGCTGTTGTTTTTCTAATTAATGCTGGTGCTGGTTCTCATAGTGCTGTGATGACACGGCAGATGAAGTTTAAGCAACTGGCTATTTGTGATACAGGAGCGGGTATTGCGCGTTTTGGTGGTGCTTTAATCTGTGCTAGTTTGGGCGGTGGGGTGTGGTCTTTTGCTGCTGGAGAGATCCTAATGGCATTAGTTGACTCTTCGCTTAAACGCTCATTGAGTGGACATCGCTTTACTTACCACTTGATTCCAGAACCTGCGGCTATGCGTGAGGTGCGCGGTTACATTAGTGGTCTTATCGGAATTAACTTAGCCGTTTATACCAATACAAATGGCGACAATCTTGTGATTGGTAGATTGCTTGGAACTCAGTCCCTGGGTTACTACAATTTAGCTTACCAGCTGGCTATGTTTCCAGTATGAGCGCTTTCC
>JAUJND010000038.1 GCA_030446505.1 Chroococcidiopsidaceae cyanobacterium YX2bin18
AAGTTTAGCGCCTAGCGTATAAGTGACGTAAGCCTTTATGGTATCTGTACCGTCAATGAGGATCTCTACAATCAAGTCATGAATTGTAGGTTCGCCGTAGTAACCAACATCGTAAGTGTCGTTGCCAACTCCCCCAACCAGAGTGTCATTGCCATAAGACTCATAAAGAAGATCATTGCCAGCTTCACCAAATATACTATCGTCACCGCCATAGCCAATTAACTGGTCATCTCCATCACCGCCGTTGATGGTGTTGTTGGCAATATTACCGGTCATAAAGTTGTTGAGGGTGTTGCCCGTGCCATTAATCGCGCTATCACCTTCAAGGTTCAGGTACTCAAAGTTAGCCCCCAACGTCCAAGTCGAAGAAGATTTAACCGTATCGATGCCTGCACCCACCGCCTCGTTCACTGTAGGCGCAGCGGGATCAAAGCCATTTTCATAAACCTCGACAATGTAGGTATCATTGCCCGCACCCCCTTCAAGAATATCGCCACCGTGCCAACCAGTGGCAATGAGGGTGTCATCTCCATCCTCGCCGTATAGCCTATCTAGTTGACCATAATGGTCGTTACCGCCAAATAATGTATCGTTGCCGCTATCACCGTGTAAAGTGTCATAGCCACTACTACCATCTAGGTAGTCATCGCCCGCTAAACCATATACTAGGTCATTTTCATAAGTCGTTTGAAAATTAGGATCTGGATTAGTAGGAGTCAGACTGTCGTTTAAAGCGGTGCCTCTAATATATGCCATTTCAGTTTTTCCTTTTGCAAAGTAAATGCCCCCTCATAAATTTCTAGAGAGGTGTTGCACGGTAATTTTTGTACTTGAATTCCTTTGTCTTGGTAGGGATTTGCCTAAACTTTTAAAGTCTATGTGCTTATTGAAACTCCAGCAATGCGAAATGTAAATTTATTCCATCTCAACCTGCTGGGTGCGGGAATCTTAAGAAACCTTTAATATTTAACCTTCTTAAGAATGAGATTAGGAGAGGCTTGCTCTACCTTTAGAAGTAATTAAACACTAACTCAAAAGTTATTGCAAGTATAAAAAGTTATTTGTTTAGCTTAGTAGATATTATTAAAGCTATTAAATACCTAGCCTGTAGTATAAATACTTGCATTACCTGTTTTATGCAAATGTCTGTATAAAAGTTAATGTTTAAAGAAAACTCAAATAAAATTTAACCCTAAGTTATAGATAGTCCTTAATAATATGAGTTCGTAGTAATTCGTTTATATACCTGCTATAGCAAAAGCAGTTATAGATGTTAAATATGAAAATTACCTGCAACTATTGGACTTGGCTCATATAGTTAGCCCATAGTCGAGCAGCTTGAGCGCTACTGCCAGATGTGGGTGAATTATTATCGTTTCCTAACCAAACCCCAGTGACTATTTGCCGACTGGGAATAAAGCCAATAAACCACAGGTCGACATTGTTGTTGGTGGTGCCAGTTTTACCAGCTTCCTCCCCAAGTCCGATAGAAGCGCTGCGACCAGTACCACGCGCAACGACACCCCGCAGCATCCCAGTCATTACTTCTGCCACATCAGGTCGTATCGCCTGTACCTTGGAACCAGAACTTTGATCAAATGAGTAGATGACGCGACAGGTTTTCAGGTTTTGGTGTGAAACGGAGCGATCGCCGTTAGGTGACTTGCCGCAATCACTACTGTCCAGAATCCGACTAATTAGATGCGGTCGATTCCATACACCATTATTAGCGATCGCGCCAAACGCACCAGTCATCTCCAACACGCTAGTTTCACTTTGACCCAGCACCAAGCCAGGCACAGGATTAAGCGGCGACTCAATTCCAAGTTTACGAGCCATCCGCACTACACTATCTAGCCCTACATCCTGAGCAACCCGCAACGCGATCGCATTTTCAGAAAGCGCAATACCAGTGTACATATCTGCACTTCCACCAGTGCGTTCACAACCACGATACGGTTGACCTCTCCAAGTTAGAGGCGCACAGGAATATATTTTTCCTGGTGAAATGCCTAAATCAACAGCAGCAGTGTAAGTAAACAGCTTAAAAGTTGAACCTGGTTGTCGCTTCGCTTGAGTAGCACGATTAAATTGACTATTTTTGTAATCAGTACCACCTGTAAGCGCTATACCTCCACCAGTACTAGAATCAAGGGTGACAACTGCACCTTGGGAAAAGTTATAACTTCCGCCAGTATTGCTGACAGTATTACGCAAAGCTGCTTCTGCCTGCGCTTGTGCTTGGGGATCTAGCTGAGTTTCAACGATAAAGTTACCTTCTCTTGCTAGCTGTTCCCCCAAGAGGTATTCGAGTTCCTGAAATACATAACTATAAAAATAGGGGGCAATCGTATTTGCTTGCTCTTCACAGACTTTGCGACTGACTTCAATTGGCGATCGCCTGGCTCGGTTTGCTTCCTCAAGTTTTACCTTGCCTTGAGCCAACATTCGTTTAATTACGCGATCGCGGTATGTAATCGCTCGTTGACGACTCGGCTCGTCTCCACAAAAATTGAAAGCGTTGGGAGCTGGCAGAATTCCTACTAATGTCGCGGCTTCTGAAAGCGTTAAATCTTTAGCTGACTTTTCAAAGTAATACCGTGAAGCATCCTCAAAACCAGATGTGTCTCCACCCACGTAGATGCGATTTAAGTATGTCAGCAATAGAAAATTCTTACTGTAAAAAGTTTCTAACTTCAGTGCGACCACCATTTCCCGTAATTTACGCGCTGCCGAATCTTCTGCTCCTACATAGTCTCGGAACAAACTCCGGGCAACCTGCTGCGTCACCGTACTTGCCCCTTCTTTGAACCCACCGCCGCGCAAATTCACCACTACAGCGCGTAAAATGCCAATTGGGTCAACCCCCAAGTGCCAGTAAAAGCGGCTGTCCTCAGAGGCAACCACAGCTTTTGACAGGTAAGGAGAAAACTCTGATAACTGCTTCATGTCTACGTGAGCTGTAGTGCGTGGCTGACGTAAAGGCGTTTCTCCGTCACGGGCGTAAACAATTACTGGTCCTTGAGAAGATGTAGGTAAAGGCCACGCCGAGAATTTGAACCACTCAATGCCAATACCCAACGCCAGCAATGCAGTAACCCCCCCAATGCCATAAGCGCTCCAGCTGGCGGCTCGAACGTACAAAGGAGGTGGATCGACATATTGCAGCCGCACAGCAGCGGCGAGTTCCGGTGGACCAAGGGTAAAAACATCACCGTGGCGCAATTCTCCAGTAGTAATCCGTCGCTTGCGACGATAGATCCCGTTGGTGGAGTTTTCATCTTTGAGAATAAAGCGCGTCCGTCCTTGACTTACATCCCGCGACACCGAAAGGTGAATTTGACTCACGACTGGGTTGCGGACGACAATATCGCAGGATTTAGAGCTACGACCTAATAAATAGCGATCGCCCAATAAGGGATAAACCTCAGCTTTATCTGCTCCTGCATCTTGCACCCACAGTTCTGGTACTCTGGCGTTCGGCTTGAGTGCCAGCTTGGAAAAATCAACCCTAGCTTGGATCGTTTGTACTGCTTGGGTCACCTGACCTAGCAACGTTTGAGGCTTCTTTTGGTGAGGCTGGGGAGAACTCATGGTCTATTCACAGTACCAGTGTTGCAGAAGAATAGAGTTTTTCACACATTCAGACTTGTTGTACTGGAATTATTTTACTCTCAAGCTTGAAAAGCAGTTGTTGATTCAAATTCGGTAATCGAGAGCGATGCCGTTAAGTCAAGCAATAATTTTGTGTTTTATAAGCTAAAGACTTGTCCGCAATTACTGTTCTTTCTCTAACATGAACATTATTTATGTAAAATAATTTCTAGACGACAAAATCATCTTTCTAGTTCCTAAAATAATCTTGATTAATTTATAAAGTTACATCCATGTAAAACATAATTACATATCCTCACCAAGATAGATTCTTGACATCTGTTCATTTGATTTAATGAGCGGATAATTCGATTGAGGTTAACTATTGTGAAAATAAAATTTCTCAGCATAATTGGGGCAGCCTTTGCTTTAACAATAACTAGCAGTGTTGCTGTTGCCCAATCAACTAATGAAAGCTCAGGAGAAATCAAGCTTTCCAATGAAGGTAAGAAAATTTTGTGTGAGCGTTTCCCGCTAAATTCTCGCTGCTCTGGTAGCGCGGATGCTGGTACTACACCTAGCGGCACAAGCGGTTCCACTACTACAACTACACCGGGGGCAACGACGCCTGGTAGTACCTCTCCTGACGGCGCAACACCTCCCGCAGGCACAGTCCCTGATGGCGCAGTTGATAGCCCCTCTCCTGACGAAATTGAATCACGCCCGCCACAAGATGGTAGCACTTCGCCTGATGGCACTACGACTACACCAGGCACAATGACTCCTGGTAGCACTTCCCCTGACGGCACAATGAATATGCCAGGCACAATGACTCCTGGTAGCACCTCGCCTGATGGCACTACGACTACACCAGGCACAATGACTCCTGGTAGCACTTCGCCTGACGGCACAATGAATATGCCAGGTACAATGACTCCTGGTAGCACCTCGCCTGACGGCGCAACGCCTCCCGCAGGCACAGTCCCTGATGGCGCAGTTGATAGCCCCTCTCCTGACGAGATTGAATCACGCCCGCCACAAGATGGTAGCACCACTCCTAGCGGCACAACTGAATCAGGAACTGATGGTAGCTCTACCCCTGACGGCACAACTGGATCTGGACCTGGCTCAAGCACTGGACCTGATGGCACAAGTGGTGCTGGTGGTCCGTCTGGCGGCGGTACACGGTCGAATACTGGAACTACCGATGGTACATCTCCTGGCAGCATGACTCAACCTGATGCAGGTACTGGTACCAACAACACAAGCGGTTCCGAAAGCTCAACTGATGGTAGCTCTACCCCTGACGGCACAACTGGATCTGGACCTGGCTCAAGCACTGGACCTGATGGCACAAGTGGTGCTGGTGGTCCGTCTGGCGGCGGTACACGGTCGAATACTGGAACCACCGATGGGTACATCTCCTGGCAGCATGACTCAACCTGATGCAGGTACTGGCAGTAGTTCCGAAAGTCCAACTGGTGGTGGTACACAGTCGAGTCCACAGTAACTAAGGATTATTTTTGCTCAGATAAACAAATAGCGTAAAGTCTATCTAGATAAAACTGGGCAATTCCTCCAAAACAGACTCAATTTGCTATTAAAAGCAGTCAAGCTACTAAATGGGGTAATACTACCCCATTTTTTTGTTTATGAAATTAGCTAAAAAATAAATTCCGTTGAGTGTTTCAATCACCGTTACTAAACTGACTTTACCTTGCTCTACGACTGAAGGTGCATGATGAAAAGTGGCAATTAATAGGCAGACAATGCCGATATTAATAAACACATCTGCCAAATTAAACACGGGAAATTGAATTAGCCGAAAGTCTAAAAAATCAACGACGCTACCAGCAACAAATCGATCAATACCATTTCCTAGCGCTCTCCTCCAAGATTAAGCCATAGCCCAACTGTTCAAAAGTGTTTAGCACTCCTCCGAACCAGGCAAGTGCCATCAAACAAACTTACTAGCAAGGACAACCAGCGCAACCACTCAACCTGTCCGCTAAACAGACTAAAAGCCGCACCAGTATTTGTAATATAAGTAAGGTGAAATACCCCCAGCAATAAAGGCTGTGTTTCTGTCAGATTGAAGTTTTGCACTACCCAGTATTTAGTGAGCTGATTCTACGACCAAACTAATTATGGCAGCGACCCAAAAAAAGGCGATTTTTCATATGCAAGGAAATTATTTAGGAGTCGTAGTCAGTTAATATCTAACAGCGGACAACTCTCAAAAAAAATTACAAATTTAACTAATAAAACATTAAGTGTCGTAGACCATAGCTAAAGCTGTTACAACACAAACGACAGCCAGTTGTCCTGGAAGCGGATAAGATGGAATACTTAAGAGTAGCTTGCAGTAGAGGCAGTGCTTGTGAACCCGCCCAGTTGAAAGTTTGGGTTAAAACTAAATAAGTTATACCAGTAAGGTGAACTGTCAATAAACCAGAGATACAACTAAAGGACAGAGACTCTAATTTTGGGAAGACTTGAAAGGCAAGGAAGCCACAAACCCAAGCCCCAGGAACAAAGCCTAATAGATAGCTAAAGTAAGGCTGTTTAAGATACTCAATCCCACCGCCTTGGGCAAATGGGAAACCAGGTTAAGCCGAGAACTAAATATGCGATTTGAGATAGCGCACCAGCATTTCTACCTCCTAAACAGCCTACCAATAGTACTGCACCAATTTGATATGTGACACCTAAAGATAGAGTCTGAATTCCATCATGACTCCAATTCCAAGGTGAACTAGTGACATATACTTCGACGAAAGTACCACTAATAGTTAGGAGTAAACCTATTAAAGACCAGAGCAGTTGATTGGAAGCAGACACGAGATTTTAGGGCTAAGGGGTTGAATTTTGGAGATTAGACTAGGATCTATCTTCTAAAGTCATCACATTGTGTCACTCAATACCCTACACCTAACAGGGTTAATATTTACTCCGAACTAATAATTACTAATTATTTGCTCACGTTTCAGAGAAAGACTGATCGGAGAGTAAGCCTTGTTATCTGTTTTTAAAGCTCAAGGTAATCAGCTAAGAAAAATAACTGAGCCCCTCCCCCTTTGTTAACCTTGCCTTTACCTGTGGCTTGTATAATTTTGTTGCTTATAAATATTCCGTTAATAGGCGTTCACCATTTCTAAAATAGTGTCTGCTGTAATAGGCAGTGCTCATCTCAGGTTTGATTAATTATGAGTTCACCTGCCATCAACACACAAAGCGGAATTCAGCCGCGATCGCGCTGGTCACGCACACTGGATCAAAGTTTTATCTGGCTGACGCGGCTGTTTGCGCTGGCAGTTGCTGGTACTTTAATTTGGATAGCTATCGAGGTAGCAATTGAAGCTACGCCAGCAATTAGGCAGTTTGGGTTCAATTTTTTAACTACAACTGCCTGGAATCCAGTTGCCGACCAGTATGGCGCACTACCGATGATTTATGGAACAATAGTCACCTCGGCGATCGCCTTGCTTATTGCTGTTCCTGTCGGTTTAGGAGTGTCGGTCTTTTTAAGTGAAGACTATTTGCCACCAAAAATTCAATTAGCATTTGTTTTCCTAGTTGAACTCTTAGCAGCGATTCCCAGCGTCGTGTATGGCTTATGGGGCATCTTTGTTTTAATTCCGATTTTAAGAGGCGTGGGACAAGGACTTAATACTTATTTTGGTTGGCTGCCAATTTTTAGTACACCACCAGTAGGACCTGGAATGTTCCCAGCAGGTGTTATTTTATCAATCATGATTCTGCCAACGATCGCCGCAATCTCCCGTGATGCTTTAATTTCTTTACCATCAGATTTGCGACAGGCAGCAGTAGGGTTGGGGGCAACTCGCTGGGAAACGATTCTTAAAATACTACTACCAGCAGCATTCTCTGGCATTGTCGGCGCTGTGATGTTAGCTCTTGGTCGCGCTATCGGTGAAACTATGGCTGTGACAATGGTAATTGGCAACTCTAACAATATCAGTCCCTCAATTTTTGCTCCGGCAAATACAATTCCCTCACTGCTAGCAAATCAATTTGCCGAAGCGAGTGGGATTCAAGTTGCGGCATTAATGTATACAGCTTTAATTTTGTTTGCTCTAACGCTTTTAGTTAATATCCTGGCGCAGTTATTGGTGCAGCGAGTGCAGCGAATATGAGATCAAATTACCGTCCTGAAGTTGCGGCGACTCCCAGCCTAAAGCGATCGCCCACGTCTCCCCGGACACTGTTTGGCATCCTAATGACTGGATTAGTCTTTATTTGTGTCGCCCTTGCTCTTTTGCCCTTACTAGCAGTTCTTTTTTATGTCATCGTGCAAGGCGTTAGTCGTCTTAATCTGCAAGTATTTCAAGAATTACCGCCACCCCCATTAGTAGAAGGAGGTGGGTTTCGGAATGCGATTGTTGGCACCTTAATTATGGTGGGGATTGGGGCATTGATAAGCATTCCCTTTGGCGTTTTGGCAGCAATTTATTTATCTGAATTTAGCACTGGAAAAATTGCCAAATGGACGCGGTTTGCTACCAATGTTCTGAGTGGAGTTCCCTCAATCATTGTAGGTGTATTTGCCTACGGCGTGATTGTCTTAACAATGAAGACTTACTCGGCGTGGGCGGGAGGATTTGCTTTATCAATTTTGATGCTGCCGATTATCGTCCGCACCACAGACGAAGCACTACAGTTGGTTCCTCAAGAACTGCGACAAGCTGCTGTAGGGCTAGGGGCAACTGATTTTCAAACTGTATCTCGTGTAGTATTACCAGCTGCACTACCCGCAATTATTACAGGTACGACACTAGCGATCGCTCGTGCTGCTGGTGAAACCGCGCCTTTACTATTTACAGCTTTGTTTACCCAGTTTGGCATCAACTGGAGTAGTGGCTTGTTTGAACCAACGGCTTCGCTTTCCGTTTTGATTTATAACTTTGCCACAGTACCTTTTAAAAATCAGCAGGAACTCGCTTGGGCAGCTTCTTTCATTCTGGTTTTAATGGTTTTAATTACCAGTGTAATTTCTCGCCTGGCAACGGCTCGTAGAGTATATTAAGCAATCGCTATACTCTACCAAAACTAGGGTGCTGTAAATACTACTTTTTAATAACTGCGCCGGAAAACCGCTTAATAGCCCAATTCTTTGCAAAATTACAACCAGAATTTTATGCGCTCTAACACTCAAACCGCCGTAGGAAAACTGAAACTGTTTTACGTGCTGAAAACCTAAATGTCTACTACGGTAATTTCCTAGCACTTGCGGAATGTCAACATGGATATTCCCAAAAATCGAATTACATCTTTTATTGGTCCTTCAGGTTGTGGGAAAAGTACCTTATTGCGGTGCTACAACCGTCTAAATGATTTAATTAAGACTTTCGGGGCGGAAGGTAAGGACATTACAACAACCAAGACCTTTATGCCTCTGACATACCCTGTAGAAGTGCGGCGGCAGATTGGGATGGTGTTCCAAGGACCAAACCCTTTCCCAAATCAATTTATGACATCACCTTTGGTCCCAGAATTAATGGCTATAAGGGCGATATGGATGAATTAGTTGAGCGATCGCTACGGCAAGCGGCTTTATGGGATGAAGCTAAGACAAACTAAAACAAAGTGGTCTTTCGCTATCAGGTGGACAACAGCAACGGTTATGTATTGCTAGAGGCGATCGCTGTTCAGCCAGAAGTTATTTTAATGGATGAACCCGCCTCCGCCCTCGACCCAATCTCAACCCTCCGCATTGAAGAATTGTTGCAAGACCTCAAACAGCAATACACGATTGTTATTGTCACCCACAATATGCAACAAGCTTCACGGGTGTCGGATATGACAGCCTTTTTCAACGTTGAACCGACAGAAAAAGGCGGACGCATCGGCTACCTGGTGGAGTACGACAAGACAGAAGTAATTTTCCAAAGGCCTCAGCAGGAAGCGACGCAGCAGTATGTAAGTGGCGCTTCGGTTAAATATTACAAGCAAAGGGGCATTGAGTGTTGGAAGTGTTTGGGGTCACAGAAGAGGACAAGGGGACAAGGGGAAGGGGCGGACTTGCGGGAAACCCCATACTTGATGCGTAGGGGCTTGTAACAATGACGCTTTGTGGCTCATGCTGTTATTTTGGCGAAGTCCTTGCAGCTCAGGACGTGAAACTCCAGGTGACGTTGGGGACAAAGTATTTGCCCCAAGAAACAGCGCACTGTGTGCCTCAGCACAATTCTTTTCTTTCTCTCCAAAGGCGTTAGTCGCTCTTCTTGAGACCATTTGTCGGGGCTTGATCAAATCTTTCCCCTTGTCCCCTTGTCTCCTTGTCTCCTTGTCCCCCCTCCTCTTTGGTCAGGGATAAAAGTAATGTTTAAATCTCTTACACCTGTCAGGATTTTCTGGGGTATTAGACTAGGGAGAAAAGAGCTTATATAAACACTGGTTTCAGTTTTTGGGCGCAGCGTCTTGTATATGTTTAAATTTTCAGACACTTTCTGTCTCCTGACCAATGCCTGAAAAAATAAACCTTCCCTCCTGTTAACTTTGGGAGCTGCTGGCTTGCTGATGGTGGCGGAGTTGCTGCTACTGGGTACTTAGCCAGCAAAATTATTTGTCAGGGGATATGCCAGTAGGAGCAAATATCATTCCCAAGACGCTTTACTAACCGTCTCTGTCTCTACAGACTCAAACCAATGGCAACAATTGCGGCAGTTTGGCAATGAAACAGACACAAACAGAACTAGATAAAAATTTGGCGGAGCTACCGCGATCGCTTCCTTACTGCCAATGGCTATAACTATCAGCAAGATATCCAGCCTTGGGTAGGACAGGAAGTAACAATTGCTTTTCAGCTCCTCAAAAGCATACATCAACAAAGTCGCCTCCACCAACTACTGCTACTAACAAACAATCTGTAGTAATAGTGCTTCCGATTGAAAAACCAGCAGCCACACAGACATTGGCAAAACCCAAGCCACCGAAACAGGGTAAATGGGTTGAGCGTAATTATAAGGGTGTCAGATTAAAGAAACACAAAGGTGGATCTCAAAATTACTCAACAACTGTACTGGATCGCGATTCCTGGTAGTGACCGATAATCCCAAAGCAACCGAGAGAACAATTGACACTTATAAAGGTGGAGCATCTATAGCCAAAACATCTGGTTACATCAGGCGTTAGATAAAATTAAAGCTCAACGCTTTGCTCAGTTTTATATTAATATTCCACTAGCTGCTAGAGTAGCCGCTGCAAATCCATCGCGTTCTTTTTCTTCCCAAGGTCTAGTTCAACTCCAGAACCATCAAGGTTTGGCATCGACAGTTACCACAGAGTCAGAAGGAATCCGATTTAAGTATTTCTTGGCTCAAGCAAAATAGTCAGCGTCTTCGCGTGGTAGAAAAGGCGATTACGATGCAAAGCCGCCTCCCAGCCGAAACTTTGATGATGATATCTGGTGACGATTTGCAGCAATTATGGCAAGAGTATGCTCGGGAGTAGCCAACCCACTTGCGCCTATTCACCAGAGAATCTTCGCGGAGGTGTCAAGTCTCTTACAGGTCTGGATTTAGAGCGGGATTTACTGGACTGGATGAAAGGATTTTCGCTATCTGTAATTCCAGCTCCAACAAGTTCCGCTGAGGATTTTGCGCTTTCGTTGCTGTTTATGGTAGAGACAAATAATCGCCCTAGTGCTGAAAAGTCACTTCAACAGGTAGATCAGGTAATAAGCGGTCAATACCAATTTCAGATTCAGAAAGCAACAGTAGGAGGTCAACCAGTAGTCAACTGGATTTCACCTTATGGAACTTTGACCGCTACTCATGGGTGGTTAGATGAAAATGTTGTTTTTTTAAGCCTAGGCGCACCGATTGCTGAACGGATTATCCCTAAACCTACAGTAACATTAGCTAGCACTGAGCAATTTCAAAAACAGTACCCGTTGAACTTAGCCCTAATAATGGTCAATTTTTCCTGAATGTCAATTCTACAGTCAAAGCTTTGCCCCTAAATCAATTCTTTCCTGACCAACAAACTTTGTTGGAGGCAATGCGCTCAATTGGGGTAACAGCCGCGGTAAGCGATCAGCGTAGTATGCGCTATGACATATTTGTTGCACTTAAAAAAGTTGAGAACTCAGGTTCATTGCCCAGTCCAGACCCCTTGGAGGCTAAACCTAAACCAACTGCATTCCCCTAATTCCAGCGATCGCAGGACTAGAGTTAAGATAATGACATCGACAAAAGTTAGCGCTAACGCCGTATAATTTGCTGCTTTAAAATATTACGGAGAACACAATATGAATCTGATAAATTTAGAGAATTGGCTGGACAACATATCATTTGCAGTCCTATTGTTGACAATGCTGATTTACTGGGTAGCAGCTTTTGCGGAATGGCGCTATCTACCAATAATAGGCACAGCAGGGATGATAATTGCCAACTTATGCATTGCAACTTTACTGTGCGCCCGATGGATTGAAGCCGGGTATTTCCCCTTAAGCAATCTGTATGAATCACTATTTTCCCTCGCATGGGGCATAACGACGGTTCATTTAATTGCGGAAAATAATACTGGTAGTCGCTTAGTGGGAGTAGTCACAACACCTGTAGCAATGGCAATTACAGCTTTTGCCGCCTTGACATTGCCAGGAGATATGCAGTCATCTGCACCATTAGTGCCAGCGCTGAAGTCAAACTGGCTGATGATGCACGTCAGTGTGATGATGCTGAGTTATTCTGCCCCCTTAATGGTGGGGTCACTCTTGGCGAGCGTCGCTTTTTTGGTCGTGACGCGCGGTCAAAACATCGAACTCCGGGGCAGTTCTGTGGGTACAGGCGGCTATCGTAACAATGGCTATGGCTTGCAGCGTGGAAGATTTGGTAACTCCACCTCAAGCAGTTGTCGAGGCATCACCAATAATTGCCACAATTGAGAGTAACGGCAATGCTAAGACTGCGGTTTTGGATGTCGTCACTACCCAGGCAACACAAACAACGGCTGAGCAAACAACTCCCCAACACCTCTCGCCACAGCGACTGACTCTGGCAGAAACATTGGATAACATCAGCTATCGGATTATTGGTTGGGATTTTCCTTATTGACGATTGGGATTATTGCGGGGGGAGTTTGGGTGAATGAAGCATGGGGTTCGTACTGGAGTTGGGACCCCAAGGAACTCTGGGCGTTGATTACTTGGCTAGTATTTGCTGCCTATTTACACTCGCGGATTACTCGTGGTTGGCAGGGGCGGAATCCGGCGATTCTTGCCTCAAATGGGTTTAGTTGTTTGGGTTTGTTATTTAGGTGTGAATTTATTGGGTAAGGGTTTACACTCTTACGGCTGGTTCTTCTAAGCTTTCGATCAGATACTTAACGAATTTTATTCATCGTTACACAAGCCAAGTCTGCTTTAGCAAACGATTTGTTAAACTAGGGACTTGGTTTTATTCTGTTTTTACACATTTCAGCAATACACGAGTTTATTGCTTCAATTTAGGTAGTACCAAAGATGTAAGGATGGGAAGTTTAATTTATTGTGCTATGTCGTATTCTCTCTCTACCTGTCCTGCTTGCAACTAACTCAGACGGTGAAGAATGGCAAAATTCATAATGGCAAACAAAACTTTAAGTGCCGTGGTTGTGGCAGACAATTTGTTCAAGACCCACAAAACAAGCTCATTGACCAAGCGACCAAAGACTTAATCGACAAACTGTTGCTAGAAGATTCCTTTAGCTGGGAGCGCCAGAGTCGCAGGGGTTTCAGAGCCTTGGCTCCAGAATTACGTCAATGCGAAATATCAGGCAGTACCCCAACAGGTGACAGTACCATGATTGGTGCCATTCGTCTATGGTTATGAGTTTGCAGACACGCCCTAGATACTATGGCTATTCACCTGTACCAATAGATGCTATCCCGTCCTTGACCACCAGTTTTTTGATGCTATCGGCGAACTCGTGCGCTTTCCCAGATGATTTCACTGGTGCAGTTCCGAGTTCTGTTCCTACAGCAACCCTCATAGCCTTATTTGCGGATATAACAGCCTGTTCGGCTTCACTAACATACATAGGAGTTGTGTTTCCGATGACACTCATGCACACAGTCTGCAACGTCACCCAACTGATTATGCAGTACTGACTCAAAACCTTCGTATAAGTTGTTGCCATTCAATTAACCTTCCTACTGCTAAAGAAAGTTCCAAACAACTAACAAGAATCCTCAATTCAAACTAATTAATCAAATATAGCACTACACGGGTAGTACCAAAGATGTAAGGATGGAATTGGATAACGTATAACTTACGATAAAAGTTATGCATAACCGTAAATTTACTGTTATATTTTCCTTGTCTTTCCAAATTCTTTACCTTGTAAGGTAATATCTTTGAGGTTGAGGCGGTCACTTATACCTTTAATACCTACAGGCACACTTAAAGATTTCTTATCAAAGGCTTTAGATAAATTATTTGCGTTCAGGCAATCGCTTACTTAGCGTAATTCTGTTTCTGCTTTGGCAGTAATTGTTGTAATGCATAGTTGGCGAACTCACTAGACCTGTTGCATGAATCAAGTTGGAAGGCTCAACTCATCGTTGATGATTGCGGCAATCAGGTGCAATTTCAGTCCAAATCGCTTACGTCACTTTGAGAAAGCGTTCGCTTGAGGAAATTCAACTAGAGAACCAGTTACAAATGAAGCACATGGTTAAGAAAGAGGATCTAAAAATACAGCGCTTCAACCAAATTTTTGCAACAACGCTACAAGATTCTACGCTCCAGCAACAAGTTAGACAGATGCTGCAAACCAAGTTCTGCTAAGTTTACAACTGTTAGGGGCTAAGTTAAATTGATACCTAACGTAATTTTTTAAACTTATCTATAGTAACGGTTGTAGCCGGATATATCTTCTAAGTTTTAGATGAATATTTGGGTAGAAAATTGATTTGAAGGACGAACATTCATTAATATTTCTGAACTCGAAATAAATATATTTGTTCTGATATAGTCGCTGAAATCAACAACTACTAATTTATGTCTGATTTATGTCTAATTTATGTCTAATTCAGAACTAAAGATAAATTTATTGAATTAAGTTTGTTACTAATAAAAGTGAAAGAAGAGCAGTAATGCTTTAAATCTTGCGTAACTTGTATTAAGGTCTTTAAAGAAGATGAGAAGGAGAAAGCGAAGCTTTAAAAGCTTTGTTAATACGATACTAGCCAAAGTTAATCAACTGGTATCAAGATTCTCAAAAAGAATGAAAAAGAGCGTGACAATTTTTGCTCTCGTTGCAACTACGGTTTTAGCAGGACACGCTGTATCGGCTCAGATAGCGACTCCCGCTGCACCGTCTCAGCCTTTGGCTTCACTCAAGACCGTGCCGATTCCAGAGCCTTCAAATCTTGCAGAGTTTGTGCAAAATAGAACTGCCGCGATCGCTCTAGGAAAAACACTTTTCTGGGATATGCAGGTCGGCAGTGATGGGCTTCAGTCTTGTGCTAGTTGCCACTTTCATGCCGGGGTTGACAACAGATCTAAAAACCAACTTCACCCAGGTCCAGATACAGTTGTCGAGGCGGGAATTAACTACCAGTTAAAATCTGGAGATTACCCATTCCACAAGCTAGCAGATCCAAATAACCGTTCTTCGGCTGTTCTAGCAGACACTAACGATGTTGCTGGCTCTCAAGGTGTCGTTCGTAGCAAGTTTAATGCGATCGTTCCTGGTAGTGCGGTGGATAATGCAACTGTGCAAGCAGATCCGGTGTTTAATATAGGCGGCATTAATGTCCGACAAGCGACAGACCGCAACACACCTAGCTCAATTAATGCGGTATTCAACTACCGTAACTTTTGGGATGGACGGGCGCAAAATGAATTTAATGGGGTAAACCCGTTCGGATCGAGAGACCCCAATGCTACTGTCATTAAGGCAACAACGCCGAGTAAGCTACAAGAGGTAAAAATTAGCCTCAAGAATTCATCTGCTGCTTCACAGGCGGTGGGACCGCCACTCAGTGCCGTCGAAGAGTCTGCTACTGGTCGTATCTTTCCAGATGTCGGTCAGAAGTTTAGTAGTCGTAAAAAGGTTCCCAGAGAGACTGGTAAGAAGCTACGCGCACTCACACCTTTAGGTAAGCAGCTTGTAGCTAGCACTGATAGTGTCCTCGGAAGTTTAAGTAATGCCTCCCAACCAGGACTTAAAACGAGCTACACCTCAATGATTAAGGATGCATTTAAGCCAGTGTGGTGGAAATCCAGTCGGCTAATTAATGTCGCTCCCGATGGTACTAAAACCTTCGTTAATAAATCTGCTAGCCAAAAGGCTGATAAAGATGGAATAGTAGATTCTGCTCAATTGACAAACACCCAGTTCACACTGATAGACTACAACTTCTCGCTGTTCATGGGGCTAGCAATTCAGATGTACGAGTCCACACTAGTCTCGGATAATTCCCCCTTCGACCATTACATGGAAGGTAATACCGCTGCTCTAACCTCTAGGCAGAAACAGGGTAAAGAGCTTTTCGAGGGAAGAGCTAAGTGCATCAATTGTCACGGTGGCGCAGAATTCACTAACGCTTCGGTTAAAAACGTACAAAACGAAAAAATCGAACGTATGCGTATGGGAAACAACGGTGTTGCTGTTTATGACAACGGCTTCTACAACATCGGTGTTAGACCTACCCTCGATGATCTTGGAGTAGGTGGTAAAGACCCATTTGGTAACCCGCTTTCGTTCACGAAGTTCACTCAGCAGCAAGTAGCTCAAGGCAAGACTGCCCCAATACTTAGAGCCATCCCGGAAGAAAATATTCCGGAAGGTGCGTTAAACCCAACTGAGAGAGCAGCAGTGGACGGAGCTTTCAAGACACCTGGACTCCGGAATGTCGAGCTTACTGCTCCTTACTTCCACAACGGTGGCAAGCTAACTTTAAATCAAGTAGTAGATTTCTACAATCATGGTGGAGACTTCCACGAGCAGAACATTGACAACTTGGATGCGGATATCCAAAACCTTAACTTAAGTGCTGAGGATAAAACTGACTTAGTGGAATTTCTCAAGTCTCTTACTGATGAGCGAGTCCGTAAGCAGAGTGCGCCTTTTGACCACCCGCAACTTTTAATTCCTAATGGGCATCCAGGCGATACAAACTCCGTTATCCAAGACGGTACTACTGGAAAAGCTACGGATAGCTTACTAGAAATTCCAGCTGTTGGTCGTAACGGTGGCGCTTTCCTCCCAAACTTCCTTGCAGCAAACTAAGCAATGACACTATTAAGTCAATGCTAAGGTTAACTTTTTTGAGCAAAGCTAAATACTGCTTGTGTTTAGTTTCTCGGTGATGTTGCTGAGATAGACATTTTTGACAACTGTGAGGCTCAGTCAAATTAATTTGACTGAGCCTCATATAAGTTTTTAATCCTACTTGAGAGAACAAAATATGAATCTAATTAGGCTAGAGAATGGGCTAGACAACATATCAATGCTGATTTACTAGACAGAAGCAGCAGTTGCGAAGTTACGCTACCTACCAACACTAGGCACAGCAGGGAAGGATCACTCAGGGCTGGTTTGGGCGTAGTCCGGCAATTCTCGCTTCAGCTGTGTTTGTTTGGACTTGCTATTTGGGTGTGAATCTTCAAGGTCGCGGTCTCCACTCCTACGGCTGGTTCTTTTAAATAACTACGTAGGGATAATAGAACATAACAACGCTCATCTAGCAATCCGCTCTGAGTAATCAGTGATTGACTTACCCCCGAATCCCGATTCAGGGAGCTTTTCTTGTTTTGGTTCCCCTAAAATGGGGCGCACAGGTCGCGGTTCTTACAACCAAATTATGATTGCTATAATTTAGACTTGATGAGCTATGGGTATTTCAAGTTTATTTATCCTTAAAGGAATTGGAATTACTCTATAGTTTTGCCTAAAGCAACGAGTGTGATGTGAAACTCCCTTCTCTCTCAATGCTCGTCAAAATCTTAAAAAAGCTGACCACTAATGGTTCGCTCTAATTGGACTCCTCTCCATGCAAAACTGCATCTTACCCTCCGATCGCGCCATCTATTAGAGCAAAATCAGCGGTTACTCGTTGCCGTATCTGGCGGACAAGATTCTTTATGCCTAACTAAATTACTGCTAGATTTACAACCAAAGTGGGGATGGCAACTGGGAATTGCTCACTGTGATCACCGTTGGCGTAGTGACTCTGAGGCGAATGCAGATCACGTAGAACAGCTAGCTAAAACCTGGGAAACACCATTTTATTGCTCTATAGCCGAGCAACAGTTGAAAAATGAAGCAGCGGCGCGGCAGTGGCGGTATCAAGCTTTAAGTGCGATCGCCCAACAAAATAATTACAGCTGCATTGTTACTGGTCATACAGCAAGCGATCGCGCCGAAACCCTGCTTTATAATCTAATTCGTGGCAGTGGTGCAGATGGCTTACAAGCTCTAACTTGGCAACGCTCACTTGATTCTGGTCTAGTGCTGGTGCGTCCACTTTTAGAATTCACGCGCACTCAAACCGGAGAATTTTGTCACGACCAGCAATTAAAAATATGGTTAGATTTTACCAATCAAGACTTAAAGTATGCCCGTAATCGTATCCGTCATGAGTTACTGCCGTATTTGCATCACTTCAACCCTCAAGTCGAACAATCTTTAGCCCAAACAGCTGAACTTTTACAAGCTGAGGTGGCATATTTAGAACAAGCTGCCCATGAATTGAAGCAACAAGCAACATCAGACGAACAAGTAGGAACTATGCATACGCCCTTACGCCTGAATTGCCGTGTATTGCAGACAGCACCAGTAGCCTTGCAACGTCGCGTTGTGCGCCAATTGTTACAACAAGCACTACCCAGTAACCCTACTTTTGAGCAAATTGAAAAACTAACTGCCCTAATTACAGCTTCTAATGGTTCGCGGAGCGATCCATTTCCCGGCGGTGCAGTAGCCGAAGTTAAAGACGGCTGGCTCTGCCTTAAATACTGCTGAGTTAAAGTTTAAACTTCAAACCTACTCAAGATACTGCAAATTCTGGATTGGGCATCACACTGAAGAGCGAGGAGCGCAGTTCGTCAATGGTTTGGAGTTGATAATTACCAGTTTGTTTTTCTTGTTCTAGAGTACTTGCGATCGCCTCCAGCTTCTGTTGCAGCCGAGCCAGACTATCCTGACTTGGCTGTAGCATCTCTTGATAAAGATTAACCCGTCCCCAGCATTCTGCCATCGCTGCCTGGAGTAAGCGTAAATTCTGCTCTAAGCTTTGCAATTCTTGCCGCTTCATCTCTTGCTCATCAGCTTGATGGTTAATCATTTCCTGATTTTGCTTCAGGCGAGCAATTATCTGCTCAATTTCCTGTTCCAGCCTTTGCAGTTCCTGCGTTTGTTGTTGTAGCTGCTTTTCAACTTGAACCAGAATCGGTTTCAAATCAATTTTATTGTCTTCTTGTCCATCGCCAGAAGCAACTCCTTGTCGCTGCCTCATCACTGAGGAGTGCTGACTCAAAATCGCCTCTCGTTCTCGTAAATTCTGCCGTTGACCAACCAACGTTTCATTAAGAAACTGGTAACTGTCTTGCTCATCTGCCAATTCCGTTGCCAAATTCATCCGGTCATTATCATTGGCTTGGTCTAACTTCGCTTGCAGTTCATCAATTGTCTGCTGCTGCAATTTCAGCTCTTCTTCCTGCTCATTGACAAAGTGAGAAGCATTTTTCAAATCACGCTGTAGATCTTGCACAATTTTCTGAAGCTGGTCTAAAGGCATCTTCTCCAGCGCCTCCAAATCGACTTTCTGGCTCATGCTAGCGTTATCAACAGGTTCGCAATAGTTTTAAACTATTCAAGATGCTGCAACCGTACTAGGCAAGATACTAGAGAGGAAAAGCGCATCTCCTCAATGGTTTGGAGTTGATGATTACCAGTTTGTTGTACTTGAGCTAAAATACCTGCGATCGCCTCCAACTTCTGCCGTAGCCCATCTAGACTATCCTGCACTGGCTGTAGCATCTCTTGATAAAGATTAACTCGTCCCCAAGATTCTGCCATCGCCGTCCGCATTGATAGCAAACTCTGCTCTAAGCTTTGGAGTTCCTCCTGCTTCATCTTTTGTTCACGCGCTTGATGCTCAATCATTCCCCAATCTTGCTGAATACTAGCTTGTATCTGCAAAAAATCTCCTGTTCCAGCCTTTGAAGTTCCTGCGCTTGTTGTTGTCGCTGCGTTTCAATCTGAATCAGAATTGGTTTTAAATCAATTTTGTTGTCTTCTTGAGCATTGTCAAGAACAACTCCTTGTCGCTGCATCATCACGCAGGAGTGCTGATTCAAAATCGCTTTTCGTTCTCGTAAATTTTGCCGTTGTCCGACCAAAGTTTCATTAAGAAACTGGTAGCTGTCTTGCTCGTCTGCCAATTGAGTTGCTAAATTGCTCCGGTCATTGTCACTAGCTTGGTTTAATTGCGTTTGCAGTTTATCAATTATCTGTTGCTGCAATTTCAGTTCTTCTTCCTGCTCACTAACAAAGTAAGAAGCATTTTGCAAATCACGCTGTAGATCTTGCACAATTTGCTGAAGCTGGTCTAATGGCATCTTCTCCAGCGCTGCTAAATTAACTTTCTGGTTAATGCTGGCGTTATCAAAAGGTTCGCTAAGACTATAAATTTGCTGGTATAACTCCTCTTGGTTACGCATCTGTATACTTAGCATCCGAGCATAATCTTGCTTACTACTCAGCGCCGATGTCCGTACCTGCAATTCTGATGATGACTGCTCCCAAGAATTTTGAGCTTGCTGCCACTCATTCAAGGTTATTTGCAGGGTTTCGGCTTGATTGTCAACTTCCTTTTGCTGCTGCTGAGCACTTAAGTGTTGCTGCTCAAACTGTTGCCAATGTTGACCTAGAATATCTTGTTGGGTTGCAACCATCTCAAAAGAGAAATTCAGCTGTTCTAATACGACTTCCATCGGAGCAACGTCACTGGATAAGCGCTCAAGTAATTCCTGAATTTGGCGTGTCTGAACCTCATCCAACAGCGGTTGCTGTACATTTGTCTGTTGCTCTGCTAGGAGTCGCTGCTCACCCCGCAGATGTTCCCAAGCACCTTCTAGCTCTCGACGATTACGCTCAATTTCTTTTTGCAGCCGCTCTATTGTCTTGCTCCCAGTATCAATTTCCTGCTGTTTCGCCTCCATTTGTTTAAAGTCGTTTTCCATTTGTTGCAGCTGTTCTAAACGCGCTTCCAGTTCCATGTTGCGACGATTCAGCTCTTGACTCTGATAAGTCAGAGACTGCTTCCACTGCTCAATTTCGTCTTCTTGGCGCTTAGACTTTTCTATGTGACGGGAGAAATTTTGCAAAATGCTGACCAAAGGACGCGCTGCCTCTTGAATCCGCTGTACTTGTCGATTTGCATTCACGTCTGCTAGTACGAGTGCACCACTACTTAAGTTATTGGCTTCCTCAGTAGGAATCGTTTCGTCTCCCGGCACAGGGTTCCAACTCTGATCACCTCGTTGAAAAGCCAGCAATTTGATTTCCGCCTTGCCAGCACCCATAAACCCACCCTTCTGCTTTTGTACTTCTGCTAAATACAGCACCCTGATCGCCCTCTTGATATACCTGCTACCCGATTTTGAGCTAAACACTTCCCCCAATGGTTTAACTCGTCTGCATTAAACTCAGTTTAGGCAGACCACACCGGCAAAACTATTGTTAACTCTATTTTGAACTGAGCATAGTCATTAGCACTACCGAGTTAATGCTTAAATACTGCCTTCTGTCTGTTACAAACACTTAAAAAATAAACACCTCTGCCTACATTACTAAGGTAATCATGATTTTATAGACGAGCGCATTGTCATCTGTAAAGCTGTTGAGTCTACCCTGAAGGAATAGTATTAATAGTTCGCAATAATTATTGAAGGTACTTGTTTTAATTTTGTAACCCATCTGCTCATTGCTACCAAACTAGATAGCTACGAGATTTACACTCATGCTATGCTGCCTGAACCTGAAGAGGCAAGCCACTTACGACATCATGTGCAGGCAAACCCTGGTTGTCATACTAATGATAATGGGTTTATTTAGTTAAGTTCAAGTTTGAAAATCTCCAACGGATTATCTGAGAAACTTGGTTGCAGATGAAAATTTATTAATCAGTATAGAAGAATTTATTAGGCAATGCCTATAAAAATATCTTGCTTTAAAGAAAAGAGCGGCTCGATTGCTTGTACTAGCCTGAACTACTTTTACTTACCACCGTACATTCACTTAAATGAAGCAATGTTTAAACATAGTTTGAGCAAAGTTATCAGTAAAATTTCGCTTGGATACATAGCATAAGTAGCGTTAACTTTATTTTATAGTTTAATCGTGTAAGGCTACTTTGAAACATCATTATAGCGTTTAATTCATCTTTAAGATGGAGTGTCTAAGTTTTTTTAAATTTATACATTTTTTATTACACGATTCAATTGTTGAAGCTTCAACAATTGAAATAAGAACTACTATTACGCAATCAAAATTCAACACAACAACAGTGTTTAATCAATTAGTAAACAATAAAGCATTCTGAATTGTTTAAAATTTTGAGAGTAAACAAGGGTAGCCCGTTTCTAAATAGGAACGTTTAATCAGGAGACAGATTAGCAATTATGAGCACAATTCTAGTTGTAGAAGACAGCCCTACCCAACGCCAAATTATTTTAGACCTTTTAAAAGGAAGTAGCTTAACAGTTACTGTAGCTAATGATGGGGTTGAAGCATTGGAACAAATTCAGCTTTCTTGTCCAGACATAGTGGTGCTTGATGTTGTCATGCCCAGAATGAACGGTTACGAACTTTGCCGCAAGATTAAGACTGACCCCAAAACCCAAAAGGTACGAGTAGTGATGTGTTCCTCAAAAGGTGAAGAATTTGATCGCCACTGGGGTATGAAACAGGGTGCAGACGCGTATATTGTCAAACCCTTTCAGGCAAAGGAATTTTTAGGAACACTCAAACAACTATTGCAAGGATAAGGATGGATGGCATGGTTGGAAATCCAGACTTATTAACTAGCAGTGAGCAAGAGCAAATTCCATTTGAATTTCAAGAACTAGAAAGACCTGAAGGTGAACTTCACCTGCGCTTTTATGTTTCTTCTAGTCAAGAGTTTGCGCTGCCAGCAATGGCAATCCGAGAAGTAATTTCTGTTCCTCCCGACCGAATTACCACAATTCCCAATGCTTCTCCTTTACTTTTAGGTACTTTAAACGTGCGAGGACGAGTAATTTGGGTAGCTGACCTTGGCCAATTTCTTGGGGAACCAACTGCTTTAAACACAGACCGAGCGGAGATTCCGGTTCTTGCAGTTGAAGATCAAGACATGATGCTGGGGTTGGCAGTTGAGCAAATTGTTGGAATGGAATGGCTCGATGTGGAAGAAGTGCAGATGCTGTCGAAAGCACCGGACAGTATGGCATCCTTCCTGCGGGGTGAGTGGTTATTAGACAATACCCATCAGTGTCTCCGACTGCTAGATCAAAAAGCAATTCTGCGGAGTGCGCGGTGGACAGCATGAAATCAAGGCAAGCGGAGACAGCAAATGACATCAAGCATAAATCACGAGCAGGAATATCAACAGGCTCAGAAAGCCTATATTCAAGGCAACTATGAAGAAGCAGGAAACCAGGTCGATCAGCTAGTCCAAGATTTTCCTGATGATCCGAGTAGCCACCTGTTGCGGGGTCACATCTACTGTGTTTTACAGCAGTATGACTCTGCCCGAAAACACTATCAGATAGTGTTAAACCTGACAGAAGATCTAGAACTTATTGATTGTGCTAACAACGGTCTAGAATC
Source organism: Chroococcidiopsidaceae cyanobacterium YX2bin18 (assembly GCA_030446505.1). GTDB lineage: Bacteria > Cyanobacteriota > Cyanobacteriia > Cyanobacteriales > Chroococcidiopsidaceae > JAHHHE01. The sequence continues at coordinate 23,419 of JAUJND010000038.1, forward strand.
CGTTAGTCAATACGAAAGTGCTGATCAATCAGCCAGCGCTGAGACGGATAAGGATGATAACGCGGTTTTTTTGAATGTTGACTCCCTAGATTCGGAAGATTATTCCACAACTAATGAGCAACAAAACAGGCAAAATTTAGGTATGTTGGAGGGTTTTGATACTAACGTTTCAGATTTCAACTACCTTGAGCATAATGAAGAATCTACGGGATTAGAGCAGCCGTTTGGCAATTCTTTTGGTTCGTTGAGTAGCGCTTCTATACCCAATAATACCGATGAGCCAGATATTTTTGATTTTTGCTGATCCATTTGACTTAACACCGCCTGATACTCAAGCACCGAACATTAATAGATATGAGCAGCTGGAATCGTTAAGCTACGATGCCTATCCGAGTGAGCCAACCAGCTTTGAGCAGGAGCTAAGCTCCAATGAGGCTATTGGTGAAGATTCAGCTTTGTTAATGCCACTAGCGTTTGAGGAACCCTCTGCGATAGAAAACACATTTGGCTCGATCAAGGCTGAATTTCCTCAAACAACTTCAGACACGGCTTTTGAAGACAATGACGCAGATGAAACTTTCTTCTTAGCCGCACCCCGGAAAGGGTTCCATGACAAACAGAGTTTTGAGTTGAATAAGTCTAGTACCGCCTCCACACAAGAAGCGGCTCAGTTAAACAATATTAACTTCATAGACGAATTTAGTGAAGTTGATGATTTAGGCAATACTGCGGACTTTGATTTATCAGAACTGAAGGTTGATTTTACTGATGCAGGCATGAATTCATCTTCTTGGGCAGCCAGCGACAGTTTTAGCAGTAATATCTTGTTAGAACATCGCACAAGTGATAGCGAAGATATTTCTAGTATCACTAATTCCTCGGAAGCAGCCCCCATTATCCCGCAGACAGATAGGTCAAAGGAGTTACACACCTTACAGCAAGGCTGGCTGGCAAAATTTGAGAATGCCTCTCTAGAAAAAAAACAATGGCTCGCCGCTGGTGCTGTGGGAATCTTTTCAGCTGTCGTCGTAGGTGCAGTTGGCTTTGGAGGAACGCTGTTGTCTGGAGCGCAAAATCGTGCGGTGCGGCACACCGATTGGGCGATGCCAATAGCAGCAGGTATTGTTGGTTTTGCTACTACGCGCTTTTTGGGGCAGCTAATGCTTAAGCCCATCCAGCGAACAAGAAGGGATCTTCAAGCTCAGTTTGCTGCTGTGCAACAAGGCAATTTCAATGCCCAAGCCACAGTTTATGCACAAGATGAATTTGGTCAGCTAGCATCTGGATTCAACGAAATGACTCAGGTCATTTTTACAACTACCAGTGAGGCGCAACGCAAGGCTGACGAGCAGGAACAAGCCAAAGAACAATTACAGCGTCAGGTAATGCGGCTGCTGGATGATGTCGAAGGAGCCGCACGGGGGGATTTGACCGTGCGAGCCGAAGTCAGCGCTGATGTTTTAGGGGCAGTAGCGGATTCGTTTAACCTGACAATTCAGAACCTCCGAGAAATCGTGCAACAGGTGAAGACGGCGGCACGCCAAGTTAGCAAAGAAGCAACTGACAGTGAAACGTTTGCCCACGCCTTGTCTTCAGATGCGTTGCGGCAGGCGGAGGAACTGGCGGTGACACTGAATTCTGTTCAAGTGATGACCGACGCGATTCAACGGGTAGCAGAAAGTGCGCGGGAAGCTGAGTCCGTCGCCCGGTCTGCCTCAGCTACTGCCGAAAAAGGTGGTGAGGCGGTAGAACGCACCGTAGCAGGCATTTTAGAAATTCGTCAAACCGTTGCGGAAACGACCCGCAAGGTGAAGCGACTAGCGGAATCATCTCAAGAAATCTCGAAAATTGTTGCCTTGATCTCGCAAATTGCTTCGCGGACGAATTTATTGGCGCTCAATGCCAGTATTGAAGCTGCACGAGCCGGAGATGCGGGTCGGGGCTTTGCAATTATTGCGGACGAGGTGCGCCAGCTAGCGGATCGGATTGCTAAGGCGCTTAAAGAGATAGAGCAAGTTGTGAGACAAATTCAAACTGAAACTGGTTCCGTTATGACAGCAATGGAGGAAGGCACCCAGCAGGTTATTCAAGGAACACATCTGGCAGAACAGGCAAAGCGATCGCTTGAAGATATCGTGCAAGTGTCGAATCGGATTGACACTCTGGTTCGCTCTATTACTGCGGAAACAGTTGAACAGACTGAGACTTCTCGCGCCGTAGCTTCTGTGATGCAATCGGTGGAGCTAACAGCACAAGAAAATTCCCAGGAAGCCCAGCGCGTTTCTGGCTCTCTGCAAAATCTAGTAGGGGTAGCAGGTGACTTGCTCACCTCAGTTGAACGCTTTCGGGTAGAAACCAACGAGTCAATGTAGTTATTAGTTGTTAGTTCTTGGTTTTTATATACGCAATATAACAATTCCTTGTAACAAATCAAGAATAAATACTACTAAAAACTAACAACTAATAAATATTTTTTTGAAACTAACTTACTAAAAAATATTATGATGCAGGAAGCAGAACAGCGAATATTAGGCTACTTCATTGAGGAATGCAAAGACCACCTTAATACAATTGAGCAGGGGTTACTGAACCTCCAAGCTACCCTTGAAAACAGGGAAATGGTCAACGAAGTTTTCCGGGCAGCTCACTCAATAAAAGGAGGAGCAGCGATGCTAGGACTAGATAGCATCATGCAAACGTCTCATCACTTAGAAGACTATTTTAAAGATCTGCAAGAATGCCCTCAAATTCAGGTTGATCAAAAGCTAGAGTCACTGTTTTTAGCAGTATTTGATAACCTTAAAGAACTGTTAGCGCAACTTGAAGACTCGTTTTCCCTACCAGAAGTTGTGGTGAATAATCTGATGGCAAAGGTAGAGCCAGTCTTTAAAGAACTTAAGCAGCATCTAGGATTGCTGGTGCAATCTAGAGGCGGAGTGTCGTCGGCAGCTTCTTCGGACAAAGCTCCTCACAGTATGCAAGTAGAAGCGACTCATCCAGAACCATCAGCACCCAGCGTCGCTGAAAAAAACAACTCATTGCCAGTATTTGAAAACCAGGTAATGCAAAAACTGCGGGAGATGTTGCAGCTATTTAAGCAGCCTGAAACGCCTCAAAGTCGCCACCAACTCCAAGAATGCTCTGAGCAGTTAGTGCGACTAGGCGAAAAATTTCAATTGCTAGGTTGGTGTACTTTGTGCCAAACAGCGTCAGGAGAAATCGCTAATGAGGAAATTACCTACCGTACCTGAGATCCAGTTGTGATATCAAACAATCTCAAAATTTAGTTGTAGCAGGTCGTGAAGCCGAAATCACAACCAGTAAGCAATTGCAAACACTCTCATCGGTACGCAGGGTGTCCACATCCAACCAAAGAACTAACAGTTAACCAATATTTCTGCTTGTCTTCCAACTAATAACTAACAAATATCATGCTGCCGGAACAACAACGCGTACTAGGCTACTTCATTGAAGAAGCCAAGGACAACCTTAATACAATTGAGCAGGGATTGCTAAATCTGCAAAACACCCTCAAAGACACGGAAATGGTTAATCAAGTTTTCCGGGCAGCTCACTCAATAAAAGGAGGAGCAGCAATGTTAGAACTAGATGGCATCCTGCAAACTGCTCATTACTTGGAATACTATTTCAAAGTCCTTAAGGAGTGTCCTCAAATTCAGGTTGATCAAAAGCTAGAGTTATTGTTTTTGCGAGTGTTTAATACCCTCAAAAAACTATTAAAGCAGCTTGAAGACTCATTTTTCTCCCAGAAGATGTAGTCAATAACATAATGTTAGAAGTAGAGCCAGTCTTTGAGGTACTTAACCAGCACCTAGAATTACTAGTGCAATCCGGGAGCGGAGTGTTGTCAGAAGATTCCCTACTTTTGGTAAGTAGCGAAACCAGTAATCAATCTCTTGCCTTTAACGATACGTTTGACTGGGAAGACACAAGCGACCAAGATACTCAAGCTGAGGAAAAATTGCTACCTACTGCTCAAGAAGCAATAGAATCTAATCTAAATATCGACACGGAGATTAAAGTCCGAGCCGCAGAAGTAGGTGATATGCATAAAGCACAAATCACTGGAGATGCAGATGATTTAAACGACTTATTTACAACTGGATTAGATGAGCAGCCGTTGTTAGAAACTGATACAAATCAGATAAAATTTGAGAATTTAGAAGTTGTAAACGCACCTCAAGCACCCGGAGAGAATTCTTTTGATGGCAAGGACTCTGTTAGCTCCTTTAACGAGACGCTAGCGTTCGATGATCTATTTGGCGTAGAGACACCTCTACTTTTAGTTACCGAAGAATCTGAATTTTGTAATTTGTTTGATCAGCCAAAAGAATCTCAAGACCAAATCCTTCTAGAAGAACTTACTCCCACTTCCGCAATAGAAGATATTGATTCGGAGAACGAATCTGTTACCCCACCCCAGATGGAGTTTGAGTTAGAAGAATCATGGTTCTCCTTAGATAGTGGCGATCGCCTTGTTGACGTGCCTCCAAAAGAAACGTTCACGCCCTCACTGATTAAATCAGAGGCAACGGCAGCTACTGAGCTAGATTCTATTGACAATTTGAACACCGCAGGGGAATTATCCAGTACGTTTGATGATTTTTGGGATGAACAGCCGGAGCTATTAACAGCCTTAGACAGCAGCTTATCAATCGACTTGTCTGAGGCTGGAGAAAAGAATGCACCAACGCTAAAAGATGAATCAGTCTTACCCGAAGTTGACGGTAGTGTTACTGCCGCTAATTTACAACGGCGGCTCGATAACAATGACTTGATAGACACAACAGAAACAGATTTATTTACTAGTCTGGGTGAAAAGAGCAATCAATATCTAAATTTCTTATTGGATGATCCAGCAGATCAAGTGGGAATCGAGACTTTATCAGATATAAACATAGACTTTTCCAGCGCCGAGGTGGTTGACGATGAATTTGACGCTTTAGAGGCGTTACTAGCAGATGAAACAACATCCACAGATGATTTTTTTGAACTTGATGCCTTACTGGATTTAGAGCCGCCTACGTTATATGCAGTTACACAACAAGATTTAAGCGAAGATGTTTTAAGCGCTGAAACTACTGACGATGAATTTGGCGACTTAGAGGCGTTGCTTGGAGAAACAACTGCAAATACTGCTCCACAATCAGTAGACACAGATGAATTTTCTGAACTTGATTCCTTACTGATCTAGACACACTTACGATAGCGCCAGTTATACAAACATCAACTGCACAAAGCTTAAGCGCAGATTCAAAACAAGACGCTGATGATTTTAGTGATTTAGAAAACCTGCTGGAACAAGCTGATAAAACGACTAGCAGTCCTCCAGTTAAATCGAAGCAAGCCGATGCTGCTAAGCCCCGCCGTGCAACACTTGAACAAATGATGAAAGTCCCGATCAAGCAGTTGGACAACGTTAGTAACTTAGTTGGAGAATTAGTTGTAAATCGCAATAGCTTAGAGCAGGATCAACAACGGCTGCGACAGTCCTTTAGATAATCTACTGCATCAGGTGCAGCAACTTAATGGTGTGGGTTCTAGGATGCAAGAACTATACGAGCGATCGCTGATGGAAGCTTCACTAATAAACATCCGCCAAGGTTCCCGCGCAACGCCTGATAAATTAGCTACTTCCTCGGCTCACTCTACAGGCATGGACTTTGATGCCCTGGAAATGGACCGCTTTACAGGCTTCCACACTCTGTCGCAAGAAATGATCGAACTAATTGTGCGAGTGCGAGAGGCTTCTTCGGATATAGAGTTTGTTACAGATGACACCGAGCAAGTAGCGCGTCAATTCCGGCAAGTAACGACTCAGCTCCAAGAAGGACTGACGCGATCGCGCATGGTTCCCTTTAGTGAAATTGCCGAGCGTTTGCCCCGCGCTGTCCGAGACATTTCCCTCAAATATGGCAAGCAGGTAGAGCTGCTTATCGAGGGTCAGGAAACTTTGATTGATAAGATGCTTTTGCAGCAACTCTACGACCCAATGACGCATTTGGTGAACAATTCTATTACTCATGGAATTGAAACCCCAGAGAAGCGTACCGCTACGGGCAAGTCGTCTGGAGGAAAAGTCACTATCCGCGCTTTTTATCAGGGTAACCAGACTGTAATCGCTGTGAACGATGATGGAGCTGGGATTGACACCGACGTAGTGATGACAAAAGCAATTCAAAAGGGTCTAATTACCGTAGCTGAAGCCAGAAAAATGTCTCCCCAAGATGCATATACCCTGCTGTTCCATCCTGGTTTTAGTACGAAAGATCAAGCCGATGAGTACGCTGGACGCGGCGTTGGCATGGATGTGGTGCAAACCAGCTTGAATGAAATTCGGGGGACGATTAGCACTGATTCTACGCTTGGCAAGGGAACAACATTCACCATTCGTCTGCCACTGACGCTGAGTATTTGCAAAGCGCTTTGCTGTCTGAGTGACAAGGCTCAGATTGCTTTTCCGATGGACGGTGTAGAAGACACGCTAGACATATCGCCAAGCAATGTTATTGCTAATCAAGAAGGTCAATCTTGTATTTCCTGGCGTGATTCCTTGCTGCCATTCCGACCGCTAAAAGAACTTCTAGCGTGCAATCGCCGCATCGGTCGCGGCAACCTTTATGGCGGCAGCCGCGAAGACGACCTAATGTCAATTGTGGTGTTACGCTCTGCTGATACGCTGATTGCTGTTCAAGTTGATCAGGTGTTAGGTGAGCAAGAAATTGTAATTAAGCAATTGGAAGGCCCAGCACCAAAGCCAGTGGGAATTACCGGCGCTACGGTAATGGGGGATGGTCGGATTATGCCGATTGCTGACGTGTTAGAGCTAATTGACCTCTCAATGGGACGGCTCCAGCGACAAGGCGGTGCTTCATTGTGGACTTCTACCGTTGCTCCCGTATTGCTAGAAACTCCTGATCACCAGACTGAACCTATGGTGCTGATTGTGGACGACTCAATTACCGTTCGCGAACTTTTATCCATGACTTTTGATAAGGCTGGATACCGAGTAGAACAAGCGCGTGATGGTCAAGAAGCTTGGGATAAACTCCGCGATGGTCTCCCCTGTGACCTCATATTCTGTGACATTGAAATGCCCAGAATGGATGGTTTGGAACTACTATCACGGATGCAGAAAGATCCTCATCTCAGTCAATTGCCGATTGCGATGCTAACCTCACGTGGTGCAGATCGGCATAGACAAATGGCGGTTCAATTGGGGGCAAGAGGCTACTTTACTAAACCCTATGTGGAAGAAGCACTGCTAGATGGTGCTCAACGGATGCTCAACGGTGAGGTACTTGTTGCGGTAAAGAGCCTTGCTTAAGCTTAGTGTCTTATAGGCTACCTTACCCTAGAGGTAGTACAAATCCACTACCCAGGTATAAATGGCAATCAATCAAGCTCGTTTGCGTCAACTACATCGGACACTAGCACCAATCATGCTGTTGCCAATCCTGCTAACCCTGGTTACAGGATTGCTGGATCAAATGGCTGATTTGGGTGACAAAGGAGGGGACTTTGGTTGGTTACTAGATTTGCATAAGGGACACTTTGGCAGTCTCAATTTAGGTGTAATTTATCCCTTCTTGAACGCTTTAGGTTTGTTAACACTGGTAATTACTGGAATTATTATCTGGTTTCAGCTACGCCGCCGTAGCAGAAGAGTTTAAATTGCAGATGCGATCGCTATTTGTTATGCAAAAGCAGCTCAATAGTTTTAATTAACTGAGCTTCACTAATATGCTTTGACCTTGAACACGAACAGTGTAAGGGTCAAATTGGCTTATTAATTTTCATAGCTCAATTGTTACCTATTTATAGAATTACAAAAAGTTAAAGATGTAGCAGTTATAAAATGCCAATAATCTTAGATAATAAATTATTTATCAAAAATCGGTGAGGCTTATATTAGTGTAGTCAAGTAGAAAATTTTAAGCTAAAGCTTACAAATCTAAAGTTTGAATGGTAGCAGTGCTAAATTGGACAGTACTGCCCAGAAGCCAACGCTATGCCATATTCCAAGAAGCCACTCGTCTACCCAAGCAGCAGCCAAGTTGATTCCTTTGATGACTACCACGGTACAAAAGTTGCAGATTCATACCGTTGGCTAGAAGATCCAGATTCAGAGGAGACAAGGGCTTGGGTCGAGGCTCAGAATCAAGTTACATTCAATTACCTTAACGAAATTCCTGTCCGAGAACAGATTAAGCAGCGTCTAACCCAGCTATGGGATTATGAAAAATTTGGAATTCCAGTTAAAGAGGGAAACTGCTACTTTTACTTCAAAAATGACGGGCTTCAAAACCAGTCTGTACTTTACACCCTAGCCTCTCTTGACAGCGAACCTAGAGTGCTACTCGACCCCAATAAGTTGTCAGAGGATGGCACAGTTGCTCTTTCGGGTTTGTCTATCAGTAAAGATGGTAAACTCCTGGCATACGGTTTATCTACCGCTGGTTCAGACTGGCAAGAGTGGAAAGTCCGGGATGTAGAGAGGTGCGAAGATTTACCAGATCATTTGAAGTGGATTAAGTTTTCTGGTGCAGCTTGGACAGAAGATAATCAAGGGTTTTTCTATAGTCGCTACGATGAACCAAATGAGGCGACCAAACTAGAAGAAGTTAACTATTTTCAAAAACTGTATTACCACCAGTTGGGTAAGCCACAGGCAGAAGATATGTTAGTCTATCAGCGTCCAGACCAGAAGGAATGGGGTTTCAACGGCGGTGTTACTGAGGATGGACGCTACCTAATTATTTCTGTGTGGTTGGGGACTGATCCGAAAAACTTGGTTTTCTATCAGGACTTGACTGACCCAGCTGCTCAGGTAGTAGAACTGATTAGTGAGTTTGAAGCTAACTTTAGCTTTATTGATAATGACGGTTCAGTGTTTTGGTTCCAAACTGACCTAGATGCGTCGCGCAGTCGTGTCATTGCTATTGACACCAGCAATCCATCCCGTAGCTCTTGGCAAGAGATTATCCCCCAAGCAGCTGAAACCCTGGAAGGTGTTGGGCTACTTAACAACCAGTTTGTCGCTTCCTACCTCAATGATGCTTATACGCAAATCAAAATCTTTGACCTGAATGGAACATTTGTGCGGCAGGTTAATTTACCTGGGATTGGTTCAGCTGGTGGCTTTGGTGGCAAACGCGACGATACAGAAACTTTTTATAGCTTCACTAGCTTTACTACGCCAGCAACTATTTACCGCTATGACATGACTAGTGATGAAAGTACCATTTTCCGCCAGCCGCAGGTAGATTTCAATCTAGCTGATTACGAGACAAAGCAAGTCTTCTATAGCAGCAAAGATGGTACTCAAATTCCGATGTTTATCAGCTATAAAAAGGAAATTCAGCTAGACGGAAATAATCCTACTTGCCTTTATGGTTATGGAGGTTTTGGTGTTTCTTTAACACCTAGTTTTTCAGTTGACAAAGTTGTATGGATGCAAATGGGTGGTATTTATGCTGTACCCAATCTGCGTGGCGGTGGGGAATATGGTGAGGAATGGCATCAGGCTGGAACAAAGCTGAACAAGCAAAATGTCTTTAATGATTTCATCGCCGCAGCTGAGTGGTTAATTGCTAACAAGTACACTTCCCCAGCTAAACTCGCGATTTTTGGTGGCAGCAATGGAGGACTTTTAGTAGGTGCTTGTATGACTCAGCGTCCTGATTTATTTGGGGCGGCGCTGCCAGCTGTGGGCGTGATGGATATGTTGCGGTTCCATAAGTTTACTATTGGCTGGGCTTGGGCTTCAGATTACGGTTCAGCAGATAACTTGGAGGAGTTTAATGCTCTTTATGCATATTCGCCACTGCATAACCTCAAACCTGGTACTTCCTATCCAGCAACAATGATTACTACAGCTGACCATGATGATCGGGTAGTGCCTGCTCATAGTTTCAAATTTGCAGCTGCATTGCAAGCGGCTCACACTGGTTCAGCACCAGTGCTAATTAGAATTGAGACGAATGCGGGGCATGGCGCTGGGAAGCCTACGACTAAATTTATCGAAGAAATGGCTGATCGCTGGGCTTTTTTGGTAAGTACGCTCAATATTGATGTGTCTGTTGCTAATAGCTAGTTATAGGAACGTACATCTTGCACCTGGCTTTTACAAGTTATCAATGATAAAAAATTGGTCGCTATTGAAGGTCAGGTAGCTCAAAATCCAATGTTCAAATTTAAATGAAGCAACTATTAGACTTAGTTGTTAATTTCGATCTGATCAGCTTTCTTTTAAACTAAACTGTGATATTTGTAAAGTTATTAGCCGATTTTGATGCACATAATAAAATAACCTGGTAGAGCTAAGCTTAAAAATTTTAAACTATTACAAGCAATTACAATTAATAGATTGACTGCCATCATTTAAAATTGAAGCAGACACCATAGATTCTTTAGGACAAGTTTTAACTGCATTGCCTGTCCTTATATGTACTGGTACAGAAACAATACAGCTATTGAACTGACCCTTTTCATCAAAAGATATGGAATGTCCTTGCAAACAAGAAAAAGCAAAACTACCTATTGTTATATAGAGATTATTCTCAATGTTGCAACTTGCAACTGATCCATTTGGATGACTACTAACAGTGCCATATTCGCAAGGTAATCCTGCTTCAACAGGTGGAGAAAAACTTAAGCTTATTGTAAATAGACCAAGGGATGCTAAAACAGATCCCAAAGATTTGAGTGAAGATTTCATTAACAAAACCCATGATGTAGTACGACACCTTTATCCTGGCTTCTATAATTACAGATTGGGTTTAGAGATGATGAATATTTGGATGAAGAATTAGCGAACACTTACTTATTTAGCTAAAGACTTTGTATCAACTTGTCTAAGTAATTATCGGTATTGTCTGGCGATCGCAAATTTCAATACTTGTAGGTAATATGGTGCTGATTCACAAATTTTTGTGTTAGTTAAGTATCATAAAACTGAAAATTCATAACTGAACAGAAAAATAACTAATCACTGGGCGTTTCTGGGGTGTACACTTTTAGCCTCAGTGTAGCGATCGCTTAGTTAAGATATTTTTCGATGCCAGTTAGTGAACTGTCTACTTAACTACTGCTGTTTAGTGCCGCAATTCTTTCACTTTGGCAACTACTATTTTAGGACAGTGACCCAACTGCCTATTTGAAATAACTGCTTGGGCAGCCTCAAACTTAGTCTTGGTTATATACAGCTTTGTTAGCCGATAGGACTGATGATGAGCATTAGATCACAAGATAAGCAGACTCTTGACTACCAGGAAGGTGCTGTACAACAGTTTGTACCACCACTCACCCCAGCTACAATCCAGCGGGCAAGAGAGGGACTTGCTGCCGCCCATGAACTCAGTGCCAACAACCTTGTTCACGAAGAACTTTTGGCATCTGAGGCGATCGCTAATGGTCGTTCTGCCCTAAAATCAGCGGTGAACAACGTCGTTTTGTACTGCGATCGCTTATCCACAGCCTTTTCCGGATAAAAGTCGAGTTCTCTGAGCGAATTCCTCCAACCTCGGCGCTGTTTGCTCCCAACCACCTGAATCATATTGATCCATTTCTGTTATTGTCCGAGTTGCCTGCACGTCCCTACTGCCACATCTTGGGCGATGCCCGCACACTTTACAACAAGTGGTGGAAGCGTCAACTCCTGCGTCTGGCAAAAGGCGTTATCCCACTAGAGCGCTTGTGGAATGAAGAACTCGCAGTCATTGAGGGTGCAAAGCAAGGATTAAGCGATTTGGCTGAGTTGGCAGCTGCTATTGAGCATGATGTACCTCATGGCGGTTCAATAGAGACATTGCGACGGCTAGACCGGATTGTTCAAGCCATGTTTGCTCGTGAGGATCGGATTTTGATTTTTCCAGAGGGAGGTCTTGGTACAGTTGAGGGTGAATTGCGCCCACTCAAGCGTGGTGTTGTAATCTATGCTCTGCGTGCTGGAGTGCCGATTGTACCAGTCGGGATTATTGGAACACGAAATCTATATTTTAGGAAAGAATTGACTATTCGTTTTGGTCAGCCGTTAATTTTTCCGCAGTCAAACCGACCGAAGCAATCCGAAGTACAAGCAGCGTTGGATGCTTTGCAAGCGGCGTTGATAACTTTATTGCCGCAAGACTATCGTGAACCAGATGCAACGGTAAAACTATTGAGTGGCTTCCTGAATCGGATGTTTTTGTAAGGTAGGAGCGATCGCTGTTTAACAATGCCGTCAAGCGCTGTTAGATTTTTATGGGATAGTGCAGCAATTAATGTCTATTTACGTTTCAACTGCCCCTAGCGCTTTTAAGGTTATCCTTTGTGCTTCAGTCAAACCT
>JAUJND010000039.1 GCA_030446505.1 Chroococcidiopsidaceae cyanobacterium YX2bin18
ACCGTGGTGATAACAGGCTTTTAGTTGTTTAAGCGTGGCAACAGATTCATCCAAGGCGATCGCAGTACTATATTTGCTACTTAGTGCCTGCATTTCCTGAAATTGCTCCACAGGCAGCGGTTGTTCGATAAATTCAATTTCTCTAGGTAGGCGATCGCAACTCCAAAGCCAATAATTTGCCTCCTGATAACTAAGACCCCCATTAGCATCTAATCGTAGTTTTGCAGAAGTTGGCAAGTTCTGGGTAAGTGCGTTAAAAATTTCAATTTCATCTGCGATTGGGTAGACACCAATTTTCCATTTAAACGTGCGATAACCTTGATCCCACAATGCCTGCCACACCTGTAAAGCTGCTTTGCCAGCTGGCAACAACCCACTATAAGTTAGAGAATCGAGGGATGAAGATAAACACCCAGAATCTCTAGTCCCCTTGTCCCCTTCGCCCCTCATCCCCACAAAGTGGGGACCCCAAGCTCCCCTTGTCCCCTTGTCCCCTTGTCCTCTAACTCCTTCCCAAGCTGACTCAAAGCCAAACTGACAGGCAGGTAAGTTATCTGGAATAGAGAAAATCGTCTCACCTGTAATTTCATCTGGCAGCTGGCGGCAAAAATCTAGAGCTTGCTCGATAGTTTCAGATCCAAACCAGCTAATCGGGGCAATTTCACCAAAGCTGCTACCTGTTTCAGCAGTAAGGCACAAAATAATCCCATCTCGCACATCCCACGTGCCGTGACTGGTTTGCAAAGGCGGCTTAAATCGACGGCGATAAGGACGAAACTCAAACTGGTACTGCATTAACCACCTGCAAGCATGAATCCCAATCCCAGTAGCAAGCCACTCCAGAAATGCACCGCTACAGCAATAAATTTACAATTACTTACCTTTTCCGGTTGGTTATGGTATTGCTTGACGTGGCGAAATAATTTGGTAGCAGCAGGTAAACTTGCCCAAATAAGCAAAGTCCAAATTGGAAAAACCCCCAAAATTACAAATACAGCAGTTAGCGGATAAATACTACCGCCCAACCAGGGTAACAACTGGGCAGCAGTTGCTGTGCCAAGCCGGACAATTGGCGATCGCTTTCCCGCTGCTAAGTCGTCTTTAACCTGGTGAAAGTGAGAGCAAAATAAAATTAAAGAAGTAGCAATTCCGACAACGACAGAGGCTGCTAGACTGCTCTGTGACCATGTTTGGGTTTGACTATAATATGCTGCTGCCACTCCTAAAGGACCAAAGCAAAAAAAGCAAATTATTTCTCCTAAACCCTGGTAGCCTAAGCGAAAAGGCGGTCCTTGGTAGCTGTAGCCTAGCGCACAACAAAGCAGTATCAACCCAATGACGGTTAAATCTTGTTGCCACCAGGCGATCGCTAATATCCCTAGCAAGCCCAAACAGAGAAACAGATTCCCTAACCAAAAAATTAAGGACTTATTTCCAGTCAAATTAACCAAAGAATGTTTTTTGTTTTTATCAATACCAGTTTCTGAATCAAACACATCATTGCTCAGATTCTCCCAAGCAAGAATCAAAATAGCAGCAGTTAAAAATGTCGAAAATACTCCTACATGAATAATTTTAGTTTCAGCAAAAGCAACAGCAGTTCCTACCCAGATTGGCATAATAGCAACGCTGTACATGGGTGGCTTAATTGCCGCCATCCATAACTTAGTGTTTGGATATAAAATCAGCTTTGTAGTCATCAGATGTGATTAGTTAAATTGGGATTCATCTTACTAATTTTGAAATCTCGCAGTCTTAAGAACTCGTTACAAGCTTTAATCCCTTCCACTAAACTAAATAAGCCCTGTCCTTACCAATTCTTCTTGAGACATCAGCCGATAAATTGCTTAATCTGTAGTGGATGTAGGAGTGATTGATGTACGTTGTTCCTCATACTGGTTACACGCCCAGGGTAGGCGTGCTTAAAAGGTGCTACCCTTCAGCCTGAATCTTGGTAAAGGGATAAGAGGTATAAAAATATTTGCTCTGGACAGACGCATGGGTGGTTAAAGGTTGCCTAATTGTGTTACCTCTAGAAATACCATCACGTTTAATCACTACTTAGGAACAGAACTTCAAAAAAATTTACTATTTCTACATCCATGACAGTTTCACCGTGTCGTGCCAATTTCCTTCTAGACTACAAGGAGCTATATCAATTTCTGTTAGCTTGTCAGCAAAACTGCTCTGGAAATGCAGTACAATTTGTTAATCTCTCAATAGAGATTAAAGCAGTTGATCCACTTGTTGTACTTGAGAAAATTGCCAAACCAGACCAACTAACTTTTTACTACGAAAATAAAAGTAGAGGAGAAGCGATCGCGGCTATTGATGCAGTAGCAAAATTAAGCGTAGAAGGTAAAAAGCGATTTGACAATGCTCAAAAATTTATCAAATCTTGCCTTGCCAATACAATCACTGTTGGTAATATAAAACATCCTTTTACTGGCGCTCACTTCTGCTGCATATTTGGTTTTTTTGACAAAAATGCCCAAGTAGATTACCCATTCTCGGCAGGTACAGTATTTCTACCTCGGTGGCAAGTAGCTCGGTTTAGCGATCGCTACGTATTTGTGGCAAATTTAGTAATCAATGCAGGTGTAAATGTAGAAATACTCTTGCAACAGTTTTACCAAATTATTGAAAAAATTAATTTATTAGAAACTAGTTTAAATTATAATGTTTATTACCAAAATATCAGAAAAAACATAACAAGTACCGATAGTTTTAAACGAGCAGTTATTTCTTCTTTAGGATCAATACAGGCAAATCACCTAAATAAAATTGTCTTGGCAGATAAATTAGATATTATTTCAACTAGTCCTTTTAACATATTTCAATCCTTAAAGAATTTACGCATACTTCATCAAAATTGTTATATTTTTTCCGTAAGTAACGGTAAAGGACAAAACTTTATTGGTGCAAGTCCAGAACGCTTAATTAGTATTCAAAATCAGCAATTGATGACGGATGCTCTGGCTGGTTCAGCACCACGAGGAAAAACACCTATTGAAGATGCCGAGTTAGCAAATCGTTTATTGAGTAGTGAAAAGGAAAGTCGTGAACATCAAGTTGTAATTGATTTTATTACCCAACGCCTGCACCAGCTTGGCATGGTACCGCAACTAGTTCCGCCACAGCTACGGCAACTGTCAAATATTCAGCATTTATGGACACCTATTCAGGCAAAAGTGCCTGCC
Source organism: Chroococcidiopsidaceae cyanobacterium YX2bin18 (assembly GCA_030446505.1). Taxonomy (GTDB): domain Bacteria; phylum Cyanobacteriota; class Cyanobacteriia; order Cyanobacteriales; family Chroococcidiopsidaceae; genus JAHHHE01. The sequence continues at coordinate 3,201 of JAUJND010000039.1, forward strand.
ACCGTGCATCCTTTACAAATTGTGGCTGAACTGCATCCCACCCCAGCAGTTGCTGGTGTCGCAAGAGATATCGCTTGTGAGCAAATTCGTTACTATGAAAACTTTGAGCGGGGTTTGTACGCTGCACCGCTCGGTTGGGTAGACTATCGGGGTAACAGTGAGTTTATTGTCGGAATCCGCTCGGCATTAATAGATGGCGATCACGCTAGTCTTTACGCAGGAGCAGGTATTGTTGCTGGTTCCGATCCAGACAAAGAACTTGCAGAAATCAAACTGAAATTCCAGGCACTTTTGCAAGCCTTAGTTTAAGAAATTTTCTCCTGAGAATAATTGGTTTGAATAACGAAGTTCTGTTAGTTTGGTTCGCTGTTAACTTGATTGAGTTGACGCAGAAGTGTAATATTTTCGTGACTAAGAAAATCCTCTACATTAGGCATTTGATTAAGCAGTTCAATTTCGTTAGTACAAGTTTCTTGCAAAATCTTTAAGCAGCGATCACGCTGTGCTCCAGTTTTGAGGTTCTTCAGCATATGAATTGCCATATTCAGTTTAGGCACAGCACTATGTAATTCTTGCTGAAACTGTTTTAACAATTCGTCTTTGACAGCGGCATCTTGCTGGAGTTGCTGAACTTTTTGTTGTAAAGCTTCAGCACGTTGATATTCGCTAGTGTACTGCTGCATTATTGCTTTTTGTTTGGCAAATTTAGATGCGATCGCGCCTAATATTTCCGCTCTTGTGAATGGCTTAGTAAGATAATCATCTGCTCCCAATTCCATTCCCTGACGGATATCAGCTTTATTAGCCATAGCAGTGAGAAAAATAAACGGAATTGTTGCCGTTATTGGCTCTTGACGTAAGGCATTCAAAACTTCAAATCCATTAATTTCAGGCATCATTATGTCGCAAATAATTAAATCAGGTAAATGCTCCTGTGCCCACATTGCGCCAATAAAGCCATTTTCTGCACCGACGGCATCATAATCTTCAGCCTCAAGAAGTTCTAAAATATTAGCTCTAACTGGTGGTTCGTCTTCAATTACAAGAATTTTTTTCATCTGTTTATACCTGTTTATACCTGTTTATTTAATGGGAGTGTAACCATAAATGTTGTGCCAACTTCAACTTTACTTTTTACTACAATCTTGCCACCGTGTAAATCTACAGACTTTTTAACAATTGCTAGCCCTAATCCTGTACCTGAAATTGTGCCAACATTACTAGCTCTGTGAAATGAATTAAATAATTGCTCTTGATCTGCTATTGGAATCCCAATTCCCTTGTCTTGAATCCGAAACATCGCGTCTCCTTGTTCACAAGCTAAGTCAAAATAGACAGTGCCGCCTTGGGGTGAATACTTAATCGCATTTGAAAGCAAATTGCTGAGGATGTGTCGCAGCAGTTTTTCATCCATGCAAGCAGTTGTACATTTTACCCTGAGTAGAAAAAGCAATTTTGTGGTTGCTAGCAGTAAGTTCTATCTCATTCACCACTTCTTGACAGAATTGAGCTAAATCTAAAGGTATAGGCTGAAAACTCTTAGTTTGCCCGCTTCTGCTTTTCCAATCACTAGCACATCATTTAATAACTCAGTCATATGTTTAACAGCTACTTGAATGTGCTGAAAATGAGTAAGTTTTTTTTCCTCACTCCACTTTTGGCTGTAACGTTCGAGTAACTCAGCAGAAGATAAAATTGTGGTCAATGGTGTGCGGAACTCGTGAGAAGCCATGGTAACAAACCGGGATTTGAGTTCACTAAGTTCTTTTTCTGTTTCTAGAGCCTTTGAGTTTCCGCGTTAGCTTTTGCAAGTTCGGCAGTACGTTCTGCAACTCGGATCTCTAACTTGTCATTAGCCTGCTTTAGGGATTCCTCTGCCTGCTGGCGCAGTGATTTCAAGTTCCAGTTTTTTTTATTAGCGGCTTCAAGTCTAGTCGTTTGTCGTTTCAACTCTTGTGTTTTCTTAAATAGAGAGATAAACACTGCAACCTTTGATTTCAATATTTCCGGCTCAAAAGGTTTTAAAGATAGTCCACTGCGCCAAGCAAATAACCCCTAAATACATTGTTGTCATTTCGATTGAGACCTGTGATAAAAATAATTGGGGTGTGCTGCGATCGTTCTCTTTCACGAATCAGTGCCGCCGTTTCAAATCCGTCCATTCCAGGCATTTCAACATCAAGTAAAATTACAGCAAACTCCTGATTTAGCAGATCTTTAAAGCCTCTAAGCCAGAATTTGCTTGTACCAGATTTTGCTCAAGCTTTCTAATACAGCCGATAATGTCAGTAGATTTGCTGGACGGTCATCAACTAGAAGGATGTTAACTTTTGATTCAGTTAAATCTGCCTCATTTACATAAATCGCCTTATCCTGGGTTATTTCTATCAAAGGTTCCTCGAGTTGTTCAAAAATCCTGCCATAAAACCTTTTTTTGTTTTACTACTCGTCACCATAATCAGAACCAAGACTTTTTTTTTTTAATTTATACTGTTAAAAAAAACTATAATTCCAAGTTATATGTATGAGAGAATTATGGTTACTATAAAGTCGATGAAGTTACATTCTTGGTAAAATAAAATATTTTAGATAGATAAAGCAAATATGCCAAACAATATCTTTTTTAAGAAATAACTCTATCAGGCAATTTTAATCAGAAATTATTTATAAACACCTGGTAGGTAATAGAATTTAACAGTTAGTCAGGACTTACGCAGTTGGACGCAGTAATGACATTCTGAGCGGTAGCGAAGAATCTCTGGGATGCTTCACTGCGTTCAGCATGACATTCAACGGCGTAACTCCTATTAGTATTAAGTAGTCAGGAGCAAAACCAATAGCTACTTTTAAATATAAGTATTTCTACTAGGTCATTAAAAACAATTAAGCTGCGTACATATTAGGTAAAAAGATATCTAGACTACCATTTTCTAGACAAAAGCAAAATTTGTAAATCTTTCGATCCAAGGATTTTCATAATGCTAGCTCAGACTGTATTTTCGTCTTGAACTGTTAATTTTTTGCCTCCGTTTCGTTGCCAACCAAATTGAGTTGACGCAAAAGCTGGATATTTTCTGGCGTGAGAAAATCTTGTAAGGTAGGTAATTCATTGAGGGCTACCATTTCATTGGTGCAGGTTTGTCGTAAAATTTCCAGACAGCGATCGCGCTGTGGTCCCGCGGGCAAAAGTCATTAAGGATGGCAATCGCCATATTCAGCTTCGGTACAGTATGGCGTAGTTCTTGCTGAAACTGGTTCAACAGGTCATCTTTGGTATCACTATGCTCTTTGAGTTCCTCTACTTTTTGTCGGAAAGTTCAGCCCGCTGGTGTTCGCTGGTGTACTGCTGCATTACGGCTTCTTGTTTGGCAAACCGAGATGCGATCGCTCCAGTAATTCCTCTGCTGTAAACGGCTTAGTCGGGTAATCATCTGCTCCGAGTTCCATTCCTTGGCGCAAATCGACTTTATCTGCTTTGGCTGTAAGAAAAATGAAAGGTATTGTGGCAAGTGGCTGGATCTTGACGCAGCGCAGTAGTACCCGTAACCATCAAGCTCCGGCATCATCACATCGCAAATAATTAAATCAGGTAAATGTTCCCGCGCCCAAAGCGCACCAATCAAGCCGTTTTCTGCTCCATTGGCAAAAAAATCTTCAGCTTCAAGGAGTTCTAAAATATTGGCTCGGACTGTCTGCTCGTCTTCAATTACAAGAATATTTTTCATCTGTTTATACCCTGCTATTTAATGGAAGCGTAACGGTAAAAGTTGTGCCAGCATTAACTTCACTTTTTACTACAATCTTGCCACCGTGTAAATCTACAGACTTTTTAACAATTGCTAGCCCTAATCCTGTACCTGAAATTGTGCCAACATTACTAGCTCTGTGAAATGAATTAAATAATTGCTCTTGATCTGCTATTGGAATCCCAATTCCCTCTCTTGAATCCGAAACATCGCGTCTCCTTGTTCACAAGCTAAGTCAAAATAGACAGTGCCGCCTTGGGGTGAATACTTAATCGCATTTGAAAGCAAATTGCTGAGGATGTGTCGCAACAGTTTTTCATCCATGCAAGCAGTTAGACCTACATTTTGAGTGCAAAAGCCTGAGTAGAAAAAGCAATTTTGTGGTTGCTAGCAGTAAGTTCCATATCTTCCACTAGCTCGCAGCAGAATTTTGTGATATTCAGCAATGTTGGGTTGAACTCTAGTTTGCCCGCTTCCGCTTTTCCAATCAACAGCACATCGTTTAACAAATTAGTCATGTGTTTAACAGATACTTGGATGCGTTGGAAGTGGGTGAGTTTTTTCTCCTCACTCCATTTGTGGCTGTAATGTTCAAGCAATTCCGTAGAAGATAAAATGGTGGCTAAGGGAGTGCGGAACTCGTGAGATGTCATAGTCACAAACCCTGATTTGAGTTCGCCGAGTTCTTTTTCTTTTTCTAAAGCACTGCGAATGTCTACTTCTGCCCGTTTACGTTCAGTTATGTCGCGCACAATAGCCATTACTTCATCTTCAGCGCTGACAGCAATCCGAAACTCGTAGTCGAGCAGATTGTTATTCACCAGAATCTGGGACTCAAAAATTTGGACTTCGCCAGTAGAGAGTGCTTTTTTCACAGAATTTATCGCTGGCTGAGCTATCTCTGTTGGCAACACTTCAGATAGGTGTTTACTAAAAATTCACTAGGAAGTATCGGCAGATTATTTTCCTTTGCCGTTTTGAAGTTGACAAAAATGCCATCTCTACTGATGCGAAATATCAAATCCGGAATTGCGTTCAGGAGTGCTCTATTTGTAGCTACGCTTGAGCACAAGGCAACTTCGGCACGCTTGCGTTCAGTAATGTCGGTAGAGATCCCGCAAATCGCGTAGGGAACTCCAGTAGCGTCATAAAGCGGAAACTTAATCGAAAGGTAGGTGTGTAAACCATCGTCTTGAGGAACAACTTCCTCCCAGTCCAAAGGAGATCTGGCTTCGAGTACCTTTTGGTCGTTTGCCCGAACTACGTCAGCTACTTCTTTGGGAAAATATCGTAATCGGTCTTACCTATGACCTCCTCTCTATCGAGGTGAAAAAGGATGCCGTACCAAGCGTTGACTAGAATATATTTACCCTGAAGATCTTTAACGTAGATTAACGCTGTAGAGTTATCTAAAATAGCGTTTAGTCGCTCTGACTTTCCCGCAGGGCAATTTCTACTCGCTTGCGTTCCGTGATGTCGTGAGCGACAACACAAAAAACTTCTCTGCCACTAGAAAAGATGAGGTTGATATTGACCTCAACAGTCACTAGAGAACCATCCTTACAGCAGTGTTGCGCTTCACTAATGAAGTAGTGTTTTTCCTGCAAGATATGTTGAACGTTACGGTCAATGCTCTCACGGTCAAGTTCAAGGATATCGTAGAGTGTTAGTTCCAAGATTTCTGCAAGCGTGTAACCAAGTAGATTGTAAAATGCGGCATTAGCTTCCAAAATCCGTTTGGTATCAGCATCAACTAGAAAAATCCCTTCTGAGGTTTGCTCAACTACGGCGCGGAAGCGTCTTCGCTCTCCCGCAGCGCTGACTCTGCACGTTTGCGCTGAATCAATGAGCCTAATTGGGCTGCAACCGTTGAAACAATCTCAACTAATCGCTTATCCTCCTCACAGGATTCAAACATGAAGAATACGATAAACGAGTACCTGATTGTTATCAATGATCGGGATGCCTAACCCAGCTTTTGAAACCAGCTTCCGTCACAAATTGCTTGCGGAGAAAAACGGTATCGGATTCATTTGAAACATCCCGAAGCCACTCTGGATACCTTGATGACCAAACCCGCCCCGGTAGCCCAGCAGCTGGTAAAAACCTAAATTCCTCACTTGATTGTCTAAACTTCTCCAAGTTCTGAATAGCACCATACCAAGCAGGGCCACATTCAAGAGTTTTACCATCGGAGTCTGGAATCCATGCTTCGCCAAATTTCCAGCCAGTGAAGTCACACACCTTCTGCAATACAACCTCCAGCGCTGAGTGAAAGTTTGAAGATTCACTAATGGCTTGCATTATTGTTTGGAGGAAAAAAGCTTCCTTTTCTGCCCGTTGGCGCTCAATAATTTCATCTCGTAATTGCTCGTTAATCTTCCTTAGTTCAGCGGTACGTTCTTCTACTCTAGTTTCTAGCTCGTCATGAGCCTGTTGTAGGTCTATTTCTGCTTGCTTGCGAGAGGTAATATCTTCAAAGGTGCCGAGGATGCCTACGACATTTCCGCCTAAATCGTGGAGAGGAACTTTATTAGTTTCTAACCAGGTCTGTTTACCATCAGCGTGAAGTAGGGGTTCAATAATCCGATATTCGGGTGTATCTGTTTCCATAACCCGACGGTCACACTCGCGGAAGAAGTCTGCCTCCTCTTTCTGCCATGGCAATTCGTAATCTGTTTTCCCAATAATATTTTCTGGAGCGCCAGCGCCTGCTGCTTGGGCAAAGTTACAATTGCAACCTAAGTAGACAAAGTTTCTATCCTTCCAGAAGATAAATTGCGGGATATTATCGATCACAGATTGCAGCATTTGTTCTGACCCGCGCAGGGCTAACTCTATTTGCTTGCGATCGCTAACATCAACAACGTAACTTCTGATTAGCTCACTTTCAGGAATATAATTTACAGATTGTTCAAAGACTTTGCCTGCGATTTCAACCTCACGGACAAAAATTTCTTCATTGCTATGCTCAACTCTAGCCACTAATCCTACTAGAATTGGATGCTGGAGCTTAGCTTCTCGGATATCTGGAAACTGGACTAATGCTGCTGGATTAAGATACGTGATACTTCCAGCTAGATCAATCTCAAGAATCGGATTTGAGATAAGTTCAGGAAAAGAAGCTAATCGTACCAGTGCCGCTTCATTGGAATTTTCATCATCTGATGTAATTAGCTTTTGAAAAGGATTACTTAAATTTGATAAAAAACCAGAAACATCTTCAGTGCCTGAAGTTAAGAACTCTACATCTGATTGATTGGCAGTTGCATAATACCTTGCCCTAACATCACCTCCAAAGCTAATCACATCCCCATGTTGGAGATCGTGGGAGAAGCAGCGGCTACCATTGACGATTAAGCCGTTTTTACTGCGCTTTCCCTTGAGGTTGCCATCGATGATCCGAAACAGGTAAGTAATAGTTTCGGGCATTGTTAGTCGTACTAGGGTTGCATGGTGGCGTGAAACCAAGTGAGAGTAAAGCACAATCGAGTTGGTTAAGTCGCGACCAACTGAACAAGTAGCTGCCTCTAACGCAATGGTGCGTTTACCTTGGCTGTCTTCAATAACCAGTAGATGCTCAATTCGTTGTTCACTCTCTAGCACTGTCTTCAGTTAGTCTGATGAGGTATTATTTGTATGTTTCCCAATTTGAGCTAGAAAATCACAGCTTTTGAGCAAATAATCTAAGTAAAGGTGGCACTGAAGACAATTTAAGAAATGAAATTGTTACTGAATAAGCCTTTCGTGATTAGAATTTATTTGAAAAATTGGTAGAATTATGGTCTTGTTGATCAGTAAATTGCTGCTTGTTACTAAGAGTGCTTTAACTTCCAAACACAGCTAGAAACCAAATTCGTAAATATATGAGCTACAATTGGCACCAACAAATTGCCCGTTGCTAAGGCGCTATAACCCAGTATTATTCCGACAACAGTTGCCCAAATTACATAAGCCCATTGCTGAGAGTCGCTGAGGTGCAAGATGCCAAAGCAAAGACCTGAGATAACCACGGCGGTTATATTTAAGCCAAAAGCTGGCAACATTACACCTCGAAATAATAATTCTTCACTCAGCCCTGGTAATAGTGCCACCCAAATTAAGTCTGACCACAACAAGGGCTTTAGGACAAATTCTAAGTAAAAATCTGCGCTACTCCGGTAGGCAGACCAAAGGTGGTACACCAGGGAACTAAAGGCGATGATAATTACCGCCAAACCAACTCCCCAAAAGAATTCTGTTGCAGTCCATTTCAGAGGCAATAGAGAGACATTGCCCAATTCTAACCAAAGTTTAGCAACCAGCCACAAGGCGATCGCAGTCACACCCATGATGATCAGGATTTCGGTGCGTGTCAGGAGTTGATTTTTTGGCTCAGGCTGGTGCTTAACCACGGAAAATAGGGAAATGTTGAAAGTAATGGTGTGAGAATATCACCTATTGCGATCGCAATTGTGTAGATAGGCGTAGTGATGGAATTGGGCTAAGGGCAGCTGGGCTGATACCTGTTTTGTGTGCCACCAATACGCCTAAAGCCTCTAAATATGAGTTTACCCGCATAGCTTTAATTCCTAACGGTTCTGGAGGAACTTGGAGCTGCGTTTTATTATCCTCAACAGCAATAATTTGCCTTCCTAACTGGCTCAAACTCAGGAGGGCGCTGCTACCACAAGCGGTTGCTGGTATAACTACGGCATCAACTTGATTAGCCCAAATATCATTACTTAAAGACGGTTCTACAACGAAATGGGGTGCGCGGCTTAAGCCCACAAGCACACTAGGTAAAAACGTATAGCCTAACTCCTCAGCAGCTGAACGCGGAGACAGATCCGGGTCGAGGGGAAGCGGTGAGAGTGCAGGAGAGTGGGCGCAGGGGATTTGAAAGGTTCGGACTACTAGATGGCTAATGACAGCTTCTGCACCAGCTAAAGGATCAACACCCTGACCGTGACGGTATTGTTGTAAGGCAACGCTATCCGTGTCATCCGGGAAGCGAGCAACGACTGCGATTACTTCTGCTCCTGCTTGATTTATTAATACATCAGCTGCGCGTAACAAACTAGCTGGATTTGCAATAGTACCCCAGCTAGCGCCTGATGTAGATGATCGCAACGTTGCTCCCAATGGTGCATCAGTAATTACATAGTCAGTTAAATTTAGTCCTAGCGTAGCTCTAGTTGCATCAGCTGCTTGGAGTTGTCGCAACCGTAAATCTGGCTCAATTCCTTGATCGAGAATTAAACCGACGCGATTTTGATGCACTGGACGTAATCCCCAGCAGCCTGCGGCAAACTTGTCAAGCCCAAACCCTTCAACGTAGAAAGCATTGGGCAAAGACCAGTATAATTGTGCGCCGTTGAGGACATTAGGGTGGGTGATTAAGCAATCTGCAACAGAGGCGATCGCTCTAGCAACTGGCAATGCATCTCCGGCATAACCCCCAATTGCTGCACCAACGCCAGTTGGAACAATTAAAATAACTGTGTAAGGACGTTGATTCACAGTGTAACTGGAGTTTCAGCTGCCAAAGTGACCACAGCTTCAACAGTTGCTTTTTGTCGTTCCACATCTACATTCGTAATTGCCCAGCGTAGAGGTTCTCCCTGTTTTTCCAATTCTGCCTCAATTTCCTTGTGCAGTTGTGCAGGTGTTTCCTGAAGGTCAATTTCTGCTGTAATAAAGTGTGTAGTCATCCTTAGTAAATCCTCTTTGTCTACCCTACGGTAAGGTCTTTAGCTTAGTCGCTTTCGTTCATCCATTGCAAGATTTGTTAGACCTGACCGCGACTCCAACATCTCTTTAACTGTCAAATCAATGTCACTCGCAATTTTCTGTAGCAACGTGGGCGATATATCACGCCCTTTGTGAAATGGGACAGTTGTTCGACCATATTCGTGACGGAATTGCTTATGTGAGCCTCTCTGACGCACCTCTACAAACCCAAAGACCAGTATCCGAACTACCTGCTGTGGTTTTAAAGCAGGTATATTGCTCATGTCTACTGAATCACAATTTGTTGTGTACCAACAAACCCTGTCTAGAACACTGACTCCTTATCCTCCAGAAGCATCTCAATCACTTCATGCAGATTCTCTTGTAACTCGTCCAGAGTTTCTCCCTGGGAATGCGCTCTAGGGAAACCAGGGACATAGCCAACATAGAGGCTGGTGTCGGAATCTCTTTGAACAATAGGAGTGAAGGTTCTTATAAGGTTTAACTTTGGTCTGTTGATGCTAGAAGTGCCAACCTCAAAACTATAAGCGAATCATCTTGTCTGTCATTGTTGCAAAGGTTTCTTCCTCATCTCATACGCGATCGCCCTACTGGACGCACAAGGCAACGCGATCGCCATTTACTTCAATCTCAACTGTATGAATACTACTTTGCTCTAACAGAGGTTGGGGAATAGAAATGCCCTGAGAGTTACTAATTTTAACAATTTAAGTCCTAATTACTGTACCTATAGCTAATTACCTTTATGAGTAGGTTTAAGTAATTACAGCGTAGGTACGGTCAAAAAGGATAGTCAAGTAACAGTAGAGACTCTAGCTTTTATCTAACGACCAAACTCACCGAACGCAGATAACCTTTGCCACTCAGCCGACCGTATTGGGTCCTCCGGTGCAGCGATTTGTTAGACCGTGCTGCAAGAGTCAAATCTGATTGTAGGCGTTTAAGAATTCTTCCCTGGACACACTAACTTGTGTGCAGACTGCCCTCAGAGTGCCACTTTTGATTTTGGAGTGATTCGGCATAACTAATGGTGTTTCCGTGCCATCTTCGTTTTCTCTTCTCATAACTATATGCTCACGTTCACGAACCAATACAAAACCCAGTAACTCAAACGCTCCGATTACTCGACGCTGTGGAGCATCTACCGGAAACTTCGTCATTAAATAGCAATCCCTGCCTCAGCGATGAAAACTTCGACGGAAGGTATATCGTCAAGAATGTCCTTGCCGAAGACTTCGATATAACAAGCAATTGCCGATTTCACATCGGCTAAGGCTTCTTCGTAGGTATCGCCCTGACCAACAACTGCTCCCACAATACCAACTGGGTAGGCGACATATTCACCTGAATGCTTTTCAATAATGATTTTAAATTGCTTCATGGGCTTCTCATGACAAGAACATCAACGCTCAGTTCAGCTTGAATGTTATTTGGCTAAAATCAATTACCCCCATATTGCCACACACATCCGTGTAATACCAGGAACTTGTAGAACCATAAATGTTAATTGTAGTTTTCTGCCTGACTGAACATAAGATAGCTCCGTCTGGAGATTCTCTTACATTCGATGGAGGATCGAAAACGATAGCCACTCCAGTTCTGGATGTTGCACTAGTTGGGTTACTCTTTAAAGGGATCTGGCTCACGGGGTCTCCTGAAGGAAAGGATGGAGAAAGAGGAAGGGATAGAGCCTCTGGCGTAGGTATGGATGCTGGCTGAGAGGAGTTTTGTGTCGGTTGGATTTGAATCTCTTCTACTCCTGAACCAAAAGCCGGATTGATAAACCTGTCGTACTTTTCATAGCCATTTGCTTCCACTCGAATACGAACTTGAGTGTTAGCTTTTTCAAGTGAAAACGAGAAAAATCCTTCTGAATCAGAGTAGATGATGGGCGAAGAACCTTGGGATTCTAAGACAATCTTGGCTTGTCGCAGCACTTTTCCAGTTTTTGCATCTATGACACGTCCTCGAAACTCCCTTATCTCCTCACTTTTTTGGGAGTACTGCCAATAACCAACGGTTATCGCAGCAGTGGCAGCAATTAACGCAGCTACGATCGTACTCATTGCTGTCCACTTAACCCCGCCATTAGAATTTTGCCCACCTGCAGTTTTCTGCATAACGTTCTATATCAATAGACTTTGCCGATAATTTCAGCAGATTATTCTTATTCTATAGAACAGCGCCTGAAGAAGCTGCTTGACAGGTACGGGATATAGGTAGACTCTAACTTTTAGGTGGAAAGCATAAATCTCTGTCAGTGCCTTCACCCTACTTCTGAAACTGCCCAAACTGTAAATGATATACTTCATCTTCTTTCTCCGTCTCAATTTTTAAATCAGAGCGCGGATAAGATACACAAAGTAGGGCATAGCCCTGTTGTTGCACTTCTGGACTAATACCCATGCCCTCGCTTTGTTCCACAGTTCCTGCTAAAATTTGAGCCGCACAGGTAGTACAAACACCAGCATTGCAAGAACTCGGCAGGTCTAGCCCAGCGGCAGAAGCGGCTCGTAAGATAATTTTATCTTCTGGTACTTGGATGAGATGAGTTTCGCCTTGGTGGTGGATTTCAACGGTGTAAGTTTGAGGCATATCTTAAAAAACGTTTTGGCGATCGCCAATATTGATGCTGTGTTAGGTATTGTTAATTGCTATCAAGTCATTGTATCTTGAGCGGTCTGTCTTGGAAGGTCATCTGGATTTCGCGTATCATTGCGAACTGTAATGACGGGTAAAGCGGCGCTACCCTTGCAGTAGAAATAGCAATTGCCTCTGTCTTTCCATCTTTCTGAAACACTTAATAGTTGAGCCTCTACGCTTTATATGGACTTCAATCACAACCAATTTCGCCAAACTTTTCCTGTTTCCTCATCCCAAAAGGGTCATTTCTACTCACTTCCCCGACTTGAAGAAGCGGGAATGGGAGAGGTATCCCGGCTACCTGTCTGTATCAGGATCGTTCTTGAGTCGCTGCTGCGGAATTACGACGGCAAGAAGATCCAAGAGTCAGATATTACGACCTTAGCTTCATGGCAACCTTCTGCCGAGCGGACTGCGGAGATTCCTTTTATCGTCGCCAGGGTATTGCTTCAAGACTTTACCGGAGTTCCCCTGGGAGTTGATCTGGCGGCAATGCGATCTGCTGTAGCCCGAATGGGGAAGTCTCCCGAAATCATTGAACCGCTCGTTCCCGTAGACCTTGTAATCGACCACTCGGTACAGGTTGACTTTGCCAGCCGCGTAGATGCCTTCGATCTTAACTTGGAGATAGAGTTCAAACGGAATGCCTCTCGATACCAGTTTTTGAAGTGGTGCATGGAGTCTTTCAAGAGCTTTAATGTCATACCGCCAGGAATCGGCATCTGCCACCAGGTAAATCTTGAGTACCTCGCCCAAGGAGTGCTTGAGAAATACGGAGTCTACTACCCTGACACCGTTGTAGGTACGGATTCTCATACAACAATGATTAATGGACTTGGTGTAGTTGGTTGGGGAGTTGGCGGGATTGAGGCTGAAGCGGCGATGCTAGGACAGCCAATCTATTTCCTTACTCCCGACGTGGTAGGTGTTCACATGACGGGTAAGCTGCGCGAGGGAGTCACTGCCACTGACCTTGTGCTTCATATTACTGAACTGCTGCGTAAGACAAAGGTAGTCGGAAAATTTGTGGAGTTTCATGGTGAGGGAGCGTCATCTTTACCAGTGCCAGACCGCGCCACAGTTGGAAATATGGCTCCTGAGTATGGCGCAACGATTGGCTTCTTCCCGATTGACGAAAAAACTTGTGAATACCTGGCAGCGACTGGACGTAGTAGAGCCAAGGTAGATGCGGAGCGCAACTACTATACTGCTCAGAAGATGTTTGGGATTCCTCAAGGGGGTGAATGCCAGTACAGCAGTGTGGTGGAACTCGATCTTGCTGAGGTGGTTCCGGCGATCGCTGGTCCAAAGCGTCCTCAAGATAGAATTGAGCTTGATAACGTTAAAAAGGTTTTGCTGGAAACGCTGCAATCTCAGACAACAGGGTATGGAAAACCCGCAACCGAGATCGGCGTGAAGTTTAAAATTACAAAAGATCCCGATACAGTGATTCCGACACCGGGTGGTGGTGAGCAGGAACCAGACACAGTGCCGATGGGTGAGGGCAATCAAAGCACTAAAGATACAAGCGTCCTCACCGAAATCGAGATGATGAACAATCGTCCGACTCCTGACCATATCGAGGAGTTGCTGTCAGAGGAGCGGCAGGACCAGGTGCTACGGGAGGATTCAACAACTGAGCTTGAAATTGCTCATGGAGATGTGCTGATTGCGGCTATTACTTCATGCACTAATACCTCCAATCCAAGTGTGATGCTTGCAGCAGGACTCCTAGCAAAGAAAGCGGTAGAACGAGGATTGACCTTGAATCCAAAAGTGAAAGCCTCACTAGCACCAGGTTCGCGGGCGGTGACTGAGTACTTTGAGAAAACCGGACTGCAAGGCTATCTCGATCAGCTGGGCTTCAATCTGGTAGGCTACGGTTGCACAACCTGTATTGGAAATTCCGGACCGCTCGATCCGGCAATTGACAAACTTCTTCAGCAGCAAGATATCGTTGCGGCTAGCGTGCTTTCCGGAAATCGTAACTTTGAAGCGCGTGTCCACCAAAGTATCAAATCAAACTTTCTGATGAGTCCGCCGCTGGTGGTGGCATATGCGATCGCTGGAAGTGTGTTTGTCGATCTGGTGAACGAACCCCTGGGGAAAGATAAGGAAGGGGAGAATGTTTACTTAAAAGATATCTGGCCAACGTTGGAGGAGATCAGTGCTGTTGCCGCGTCAGCATTCGACCCTGATACTTATCAGCGGCTCTACAACGATGTTGAGCACAAAAATGAGCTTTGGAATGAAATTCCTCACGTTGGCGGCGAGGTGTACGAATGGGACATCAACTCCACTTACATCCAGGAGCCTCCCTATTTTGAAGGTTTCAGTAAGTCGCCGGATCAGGTAGTTGACATGATCAACGCCCGACCTCTAGCGATATTTGGCGATTCGGTCACTACTGACCATATCAGCCCAGCAGGTGCAATTAAAGCGAGTTCTTCAGCGGGAATGTATCTTCAGGAGCGCGGAGTAGCTATCGAGGATTTCAATAGCTACGGCTCCCGTCGGGGTAGTCATGATGTGATGGTTCGCGGCACTTTTGCCAATGTGCGAATCAAAAACTTAATGGTTCCGGGGACTGAAGGAGGCATGACTGTCCACTATCCTAGCGGCGATCAGATGGGGATTTATCAAGCCGCTATCCGGTATCAGTCTGAAGACATTCCTCTTGTTGTAATCGCGGGACAGGAGTACGGAACTGGTAGCTCAAGGGATTGGGCAGCTAAGGGAACGAGGCTTTTGGGGGTAAGAGCGGTGATTGCCCAAAGCTTTGAACGAATTCACCGCAGTAACTTGGTAGGCATGGGGGTACTACCCTGTCAGTTCCTCGAAGGAGTAAGCGCCGCAAGTTTAGGACTAACGGGAGCGGAACTATTTAGTCTCAAGGGATTGGAGCACAGTATCGCCCCCCGCCAGACTCTTTGTCTCTTGGTTAAGTACCCTTCGGGAGAAGAGAAAGAGGTTCCAGTATTGCTGCGAATTGATACTCCGATCGAGGTCGATTACTACCTTCATGGAGGCATTCTACCCTACGTGTTAAGACAGTTGATGCAATAAGCTACCTGATGATGAGGATATTTTGGATGGTGCGGCGAGCGCTTCTTATTCTGCAACACTGTTGAAGATGGAAATTGGGATAGCGATCGCCATCTTTACAAAAGTGGAATCACCAACGAGGCTAGAGAAGTTATTTCTAGCTTCGCTCTCCAGCCTGACACCATTGTTTAGCTGAGGTAGTAACGGTTTACGTGATACTTGGTCAGATTCTCGCGGTTCCAAAATATATGGATACGGTGGTGAAGAAAATTAATTCTTTTGTTGATAATTTGGATAGATATTTCAACTTCGCTCAAATACACAAACAAAGCCCGTCTACGCGGACGGACTTCAAGCATTAAATTTAAGAATAAATATAAAATTATCATGCCATACCTGAAAGCAAAACATTTAACTCCCAGCTTAAAAAAGTTAAATCAAGAATCAGATAAAGCAAATTGCAAGTTAATATCCGTTGGTGGAGAAATACGCTTTCAGTCAGAGTCTGATTTAGAAGATTATATTGAAGCTCAGTTCAGTGAGATATTTCCAGACTTACTTTTAGTCAAGCGCCAATACACTGTTAAAATGCAGCGATGCGATTTATTATGCTGTACTAAATCAGACAAACAGCCAGTGATAATTGAGTTAAAGAATGAAGAAGACAGAGGTATAGTCCCTCAGCTAATTCGATATCGTAAAGCTATTGTGGTAGAAAAACCTTTTGCAGAGCAAATAAATTATTCATTACCAGTAAAATTAATAGTGATCGCTCCTACTTTCCATGAGGATAATTACACAGACAAAGAAGCTTCTAAGTTTGAAAACGACCTTTATTTATGGGAATTCCGTGTTAAAAATCATAATAAATTAGGCAAATTTAGCATATCTGATAAAACTTATGATATTTTTTACCCTATATTTGGTTTACCTGAAACACAGTCAAATTATGAGTCCTACCTTGCTAGTTTACCCGCTTTTACCTTCAATTTTTTATTCAAACTAAATAAAGAGTATCGTAATGATTTTGTAGTTTTACGTTCTCTATTTATGTCTCAAGCGAAAGTAAAGGAAATGGTTAGCACTACCTATAGCAAATTACTATATGGCATAGGTGAAGGTTAGAATCATAAAAAGCTAGCAGAAATAACTAATACTCCTAGAGGGTTATACTTATTCCTTTGGTTGCCAACACACATTAGAACTAATATAAAAATACCAGTAGCACGATTTGGATTAATTTTAAATGAAGATAATAGTCCTTTATCAAAAGAATCAATTATAGAATGGATAGTTTGTACTACAAATACTGTTGATCTTAAAGATAAACCCAGCCTTACTACAAATCCATCGTTTAACAGGCATGGTATGTTGAAATGGTGCAAACCTAATTCATACCTTGTACAAGCTACGATGGGAAGTAGAAACACCTTTTTGTTACTTATGTATCTTTTAAAAGGTATTGTGCCACCTATTGATGACGATACTTCAAAGTGGTGGGAATCATACAAAACACAAAATCATAATAAGCTAGGCTGGTATATTGACTTGGCTATAAAGACTTGGAACTCTAGGGTTAGATAGCATTAATTAAAGCAAAGAGATCGAATTTATAAAACTAATAATTGAGCAAAATATCAGAAGTTAACGATAGCATTGGCAATAAAATCGCGGTTTGACTCTCAGCAGTGCGATCGCCTTTCTCTAGAATTAAGGTAGAAGTCAAGCAAAATATTATATAGAAGTGCGATCGCCTGTTGAAAAGCTACCAAATAGTTAGGGCTGCAACTGCGCCCAACGCTCTTGAATTTCCTGAATTGAAAATACAGACTCAAACTGCAACCCAGCTGAGCGATATAACTCTGTACCCCCTTGCTGTCGGTCTACCAGTGCCATTACTTGATTGACGTTATAACCTGCCTGTCGTAAACGCTCAACCGCAAGCATTGCTGATTGCCCAGTTGTTACGACATCTTCTAAAACCACCACTAATGCACCCGCTGGTAAACTAAGACCTTCAATGTATGCCTTTGTCCCATGTCCTTTAGATTCTTTACGAATAATTAGCGCTGGTATAGGTCTATTTTCATAAGTAGAAACTATACTAACGGCACTCACAATTGGGTCAGCACCTAAGGTTAACCCAGCTACAGCGCTGACTTCCGACGGTAGCTGAGATAAGAAAATGCGCCCAATTGCCAAAGCTCCTTGAGGGTGAAGCGTTACCTGCTTTCCATTAATGTAGTAAGAACTGCGCTGCCCAGAAGAAAGAACAAAGTCACCCTCTTGATAGGCTTGACAAAATAAATCCAGCAGATGCTGGCGCAGAGTAATTAAATTAGCAGTAGCTGCCCAGATATTAGACCTTAACTGGGATTCGCTTTCAAAAACCATTACTAAATATTAAAAGTTGTGTTGATTAAAAATTAGCTTAAAACTAGTTTAAACTCAAGCTTGGTTTCTTTGGTTTATTTAAATATTAGGGTTACTTATCAGATATTTTTAACATCAATATTTATCCACTAAAAATTAATATCAAAAATTAGGATACTGTACTGATTTTTAGCCACAACTATTATATTAAGCTTAGAATTATCTTTTGCTAAGAAGCTGTGTCAAAGCGCCGCAGAATAGACATATTGCCTGCTGGTACAAGCTAAAAAATAGTTTTGGAATAAAGTCGCAGAACCGATCCTAACATTTGTAATGACTTTGTTGCCTACTGAGATTCAGATAAGTTAAAATTTATCCAAATATTGAGGGTGAACGTTATGGGTCTAAGGTTCAAAAACTTAATTAGTGTATTAGTTATTGTTACCACCGCTAGTATTCACTCTACTTCAATGGCTCAATCAAGCTTAATTACTCGGCTAAGGGGGGGTAATGAAACGCTTTCAGAGACATTTAATCGGGCTTTTTTTGAAAACGATCCTGAATTTTTCCGCAATCGTTCGATCAAACGCCAAATTGACTTGATTCTCGGTATAGGTTCGCTAAGACGCAACTCCTTTCCAGAAACTGAAATTCTCCAAGATGCCAAATTAATTGACATACTATACCAAGACTCTCTTGAGCAGCAAGCTGCCAGAGATTTAGTTATTCGTACTCCAGACCTACCAAATCCTTACGGAACGTCAATTCTGCTGTCCCCGCGGACAAATGTTAATAGCCAAGTCGAGGAGAGTGGATTTATATTTGAAACCCAGCCACCTGAGTGAATAGAAACTATTTGCATTTGGAATAAGCATTACCCTAGATTCTAAGTAACACTAATTTCTAAATCTAATATGTAGCTTTGCTCTAGATAACAGTTTCAAGAATCGGGACTTGGCTAAATAGTCAGTAGAGGCTCTATTTTCTAGAGATTTTTGCAAATATTTTCTAAAAAGATATTTTAATATGAGTTAAAAGTAATTCTTGCAAGAATATTAAGCTCTCTAAAGCTTGGTTAACTCTATTGAGTGCGCCCTACTGGAATCGAACCAGTCTGAAGGCGAATTATGAGTTCGCTACCTCCCCAATCGGTCAAGGGCGCATATTTTATTTAGGTATAAAAGCAGTAAGTTAATTAATCTGCTCAGTTAACCCTAATTTAAAATATAATATCATGATTGAGTACACTGCCTGCGGTTGATTAATATTGTATTATTTTATTTGTAAAGTAGCATAAAATTTAAAATTGAAATTGCTGTAACTGGTAGAAATGAACAATTTATACTGCTGTAGCTCGTCAACTGGGCATAGCAAGTATTGAATTCAAGGGCGATCGCTGCATTTTTAATAACAAATGAAACTGAACTACACCGTCACTCTCACTTTGATTTTGTTGTTCCTAATGGTAGGCGCAGGTTATCTGAGTGGGGTGTTGGGATTTGCTATAGGGCATGAAGCACTCAAAGGTGTTACCCAACCAGATGCTCGCCCTGTAAGTAAAATCAAGAATCGTAAAGCGGCATCACCGCAAAAGGAAGCGGCGGTGATGGTGAAAGAAGAAGATATTTTAACAACTGTTAAGGCGCGGATTGAAGGCAAGGGAAAAAACGTTAAGCCGGAGAAGCCGCAGCCTCAAAATAAAGAACTCAGCAAGACATCAACACCAAAAATCCAGCCTGTAGCCGATGTGCCGCAGCCAGGGTTTCCGATTACAGCACAAAACCAAGGAGTAACACTGGGTGTGGTATCCGCTCGTTACTTAGGCGGTGCTCTGCTACTAAAAGTGAACTTTAAAAATGAGGGAGATAAAACTGTGCGATTCCTCTATAGTTTTTTAGATGTAGTTGATGACCAAGGACGGGCGTTGAGTGCCAATACTGAAGAATTACCCACGGAATTACCGCCAAATGGTAAAACATTTTCTGGCACAATGAGCATTCCCACAGCTTTGCTTGACGATGTTAGTCAGCTCTCAATGACGTTAACTGATTATCCCGATCAACAATTGCAGCTTCAAGTGTCTAATATTCCTGTAACTAGTTAGGTGAATTATTGAGGTTTGAGTTAAAACATTTAGAACTGAACCCAAAACCAAATACCCAGGTTGCTGATGGTTGGCTTGGTTTCAAATGTGTTTGCAGTGAGTGCAATTCCTTCCCTAAATTGGTCAGATGTAGGGCTGCGCTTATTGTCAGTTTTGCTACTGATTGCGATTAATGCCTTCTTTGTTACCGCTGAATTTTCAATAGTGTCAGTGCGGCGATCGCGCATTCACCAACTCGTTGAGGACGGCGATGCTCAAGCTATACCAGTACAGGCGCTACAAAAGAGTATTGATCGGCTGCTATCTACAACTCAGCTAGGCATTACTCTCTCTAGTTTAGCGTTGGGATGGATTGGAGAAAATACGATGGCTGTCCTAGTGTCATCGTGGCTCCGGCAGTGGTTTCTGCCATACCCAATGCACTCTGTTATGGCTCATTCTCTATCAATTCCGGTTGCTTTTCTATTGATTGCCTATCTCCAAATTGTTTTAGGAGAATTATGTCCCAAATCAGTTGCCTTACTTTATTCAGAGGAACTGGCACGGTTTTTGGGACCATCGGTAAGAGCGATCGCGCGGTTGTTCAATCCGTTTATCTGGATTCTGAACCAATCAACTCGTTGGTTGTTACGCATGGTTGGCATCCAGTATGCAGGTCAAAGCTGGCGATCGCCAGTAACCTCCAAAGAATTGCAACTGATTATTGCTACTGAACGCGAATCTACCGGATTAGAAGCTGAAGAGCGGCAACTGCTAAACAATGTTTTTGAGTTTGGTGATGTAACAGCAGCAGAAGTTATGGTTAAGCGCACCAACATTGTGTCCTTGCCAATCACTGCCACATTCCAAGCACTGTTGCAGGAAATAACCGTCACAGGTTACTCTCGCTATCCAGTCATTGGCAAATCTTTAGACGATATTCGCGGTATTATTCACTTTAAAAAATTAGCTGCCCCCTTAATCGCAGGGAATTTAGACTTTGAGCTTCAACCCTGGATTCGCCCAGCACTGTTTGTCCCGGAACACACGCCTTTGAGTGAACTATTGCCACTAATGCAACGAAGTCAACTAGCGATGGTAATTGTGGTCAATGAATTTGGTGGCACAGTTGGCTTAGTCACTATCCAAGACTTAATAGCGGAAATCATTGGCAACGTTGGTGAACTAGACACTGAGGAATTGATGCTTTAAAGTTGGCTTGCTGTATAGCGGAAATCATTTTAGACACTGAGGAATTGACTGTATTTAGATTTTAGTGCAAGCGCAGATGAATTTGGCAGATGTCAATCAGTTGTTAGAACTGAATTTGCCGATAAAAAATGAATATCAGACACTAGGGGGCTTCTTACTGTACCAATTACAGAAAATTCCTGCTCCAGGAGAAATATTGCACTATCAAGACATTGAGTTGACCGTTGTGGCAACTGTTGGACCTCGGCTGCACCAAATAAAACTCCACAAACTGAAACCTTCATCAGCTAGCCCAGCACAAACAGCATGAATTAATGCTGGCAATCCAACTGCTTAGGTGTACTGTTATAGATTTGTTTAATTATGTTAGATTGAGCAGCCAGATTTAGATGTATTAATTAAACTTTCTGGCATTAGTTGTTGACACTCCCCGTACCTGAAGGTACGGGGATTCTAAAATCCACAACTTCTTCTTGTCCGCAAGATTCCTGCTTCACGGGGAGTCTAATGACCTAGCCCTCGACAGGCTTACACGGTATGCCCTACCGCATTAAATTGTTTTTTTTCGAGTTTATTCTCTTAGATTCGGTTGCGATCAGCGCTCCTTCCGGTCTAAGTTTCAATCCTCTGTTCTATTTTGGGATTCTGTCGCACGTAGCTGAGCAGTCCCCTGGCAGAACAACCAGAAACATATTTGAATTATAGCATATTCACGGTGCCGCGTCCTCTCTGGCTTTTCAAAAAGCCAGAGAGTGTCGGCAAGCTTAAAAGCACTCCCGTCAAAATTCATCCTACGACTAAAGCCAGTGGGCTTTCTTTCTCCCGTTCTTCTCTGTAACACCGCGCCTAGATTAATAACTTTTAGTTTGCGGCTCTCCAGTCGATATCGCTCCCCCAGCCTTTTGGAGAATCAGGAGATATAATTTCCTATAAATTGAAAAATATCATAAAATTAGCTTAATAATTGCGCTTGTCTAAAAAGAACTAGCTAATAACCAAATTAGGAGGATATATATATGGCGATCGTACCGATGCGGCTGATGTTAGATCACGCGGCTGAAAATACTTACGCTATCCCTGCTTATAACGTCAATAACATGGAGCAGATTCAAGCCATTATGAGGGCTGCTCATGAGACAGATAGCCCCGTGATTTTACAAGCTTCTCGCGGTGCTCGCACCTATGCGGGAGAAAACTTCCTGCGCCACCTGATTTTGGCGGCAGTAGAAACATACCCCCATATCCCCATTGCCATGCACCAAGATCATGGTAACAGCCCAGCTACTTGCTACTCAGCAATTAAGCATGGTTTTACTAGCGTGATGATGGATGGTTCTCTGGAGGCGGATGCTAAAACTCCAGCTAGCTACGAGTACAACGTTGAAGTTACCCGCAAAGTTGTAGAGGTGGCTCATGCCGTTGGTGTTAGCGTTGAAGGTGAACTTGGTTGCCTGGGTTCCCTAGAAAGCGGCATGGGTGAGGCTGAAGACGGTCACGGCGCAGAAGGCGTTTTATCCCATGATCAGTTGTTGACTGATCCAGACCAAGCTGTTGACTTTGTGGAGCAAACCCAAGTCGATGCTTTGGCAGTTGCCATTGGTACTAGCCACGGTGCTTACAAGTTTACCCGCAAGCCAACTGGGGAAGTTTTGGCGATTAGCCGGATTGAGGAAATTCATAACCGTTTGCCGAACACCCACTTGGTAATGCATGGTTCTTCTTCCGTGCCGGAAGATTTAATCGCTATCATTAACCAGTACGGCGGTCAGATTCCTGAGACTTACGGTGTGCCAGTTGAGGAGATCCAAAAAGGGATTAAGTGCGGTGTGCGTAAAGTGAATATTGACACTGACAACCGGTTGGCAATTACGGCTGCGGTACGTGAAGCACTAGCTAGCAATCCTAAGGAGTTTGATCCACGTCACTTCCTCAAGCCTTCAATTAAGTATATGCAGAAGGTTTGTGGCGATCGCTATCAACAGTTTGGCTCTGCTGGTCAAGCTAGTAAGATCAAGCAAGTAACTCTGGATGACTTTGCTGCTAAGTATGCTAAGGGTGAATTGAACGCTGTAACCAAAAAGTCTGCTGTAACAGTTTAAAAGCTGGAATTGTTATCCAATGAGCTAACAACTTTAGATTGACATTTGGTAATAGTTAAAAGTTTGAACGGGTAGCATTAAGTTGCCCGTTTTTTTAGTAGTCAATTTTTAGAAAGTAGGAATGAAAAGGCGGTTGAATCAAAGTTCAAAGTAGTTTATTGAACTATAAATTGGGTTTTCATCCCTGCTTGAAAATGTCCTGGTAAGTTGCACTCAATTAAGTACTTGCCGGAAGTGAGATTAATGCGGAGTGACTTAATTGCACCGCTTGTAAGCTCCGTTTCTTCAATTTCAGCAATCTCTTTACCTGCCTTTTTTGAATCAAGGCGATTGCCCTTGAGGGGAAGCTTGTCAAGTTGCAAATCAGTCTTGATAATTTCCATTTCGTGAGGCAATTGCCCTTGATTAGAAACAACAAATTCAATTAACCCAGCTGGTGCAGTTGCTGGTGATAATTGGATTTCCATCTCCTTCTCAACCACTTTAATTTTAGTAACAACAGTTGATTCACTGGCAAATGCGGTGTTATTAATGCTACAGATAGAAAGGAAAAATACAAGTACACTCAAGACAAAAATTGTAGCTGAAGTTTTCAATTGCTTACACCGTTTGGAAATGGAAGTTAGATAATTTATCAGTGTAAGTATAACGTTTACAGATAATTCTCAATTTGTTTAAGTCTTCTCTTAGTTCCCAGGTTTTGGGTGAAGGAAGCATAAATACCCTGATAACGCTTGAAAACAGCTACTGGTGTCACAGGAAAAAGCGGTGTTGCAAAGAAGGCATCTGACGACGGACTTGTTGCAAGCGAACTGGGTTAATTTCGGCGATCGCAACTCCTTTTTTTTCGCCAGCATCCGCTAGAACTGCTCCCCAAGGGTCAATAATCATCGCATGACCGTGAGATTGACGTAGGGCGTAGTGCTGCCCGGTTTGAGCGGGGGCAATAACATAGCAGGTATTTTCAATTGCTCTAGCTTGGAGTAGAACCTGCCAATGGTCTTTGCCAGTGTAAGCAGTAAAGGCAGCTGGGACAAACAGAATATCCGCTCCTTTATGCGCTAGATACCGATACAGTTCTGGAAAGCGTACGTCATAGCACACTGAAAGCCCTAAGCTACCCAGATGTTCCGAGTTATAAACTGTGGGAAACTGAGTGCCTGCCATAACGGTGCTGGATTCTCTATAAGTATTGCCGTCGGGTAAATTGACATCAAATAAATGTACTTTTTCGTAACGGGCAAGTTCCTGACCACTGGGAGCAATCAGTAGGGCAGTGTTGTAAACTTTGTTGGCATCTACGGGAACTGGAAAGCCTCCGCCCAGGATGGTTATTTGAAAACGCTGCGCCATTGTTTTGAGGAATTTTTCACTCGCTTGAGCGATCGCCTTTGCCTGAGCAATTTTATCCACCTCAAGCCCTAAGAAGGAAAAATTTTCTGGCAATGTTACTAACTCGGCACCCTGACGCACGGCAAGGTCAATTAGTTCTTCAGCCTGAACTAAGTTTTTTTCCAAGTTGGGCAGGCTAGTCATTTGAATCGCGGCAGCAAGATAAGACTTCATGAATTCAGCTGAAATGGTGCGGAACAGATTATCAAACTAAATAGTTCTTGGGAAGTAGTATATATAAATATGCCAGTATTTTTTATTGGTGGGTAGCAAACAAATAAGTTCAAGTTGATCCAAGAAAGAGGGGATAGTTGGTGGTTTTGAGATGCGATCGCCTACTTACGTCCTCCAATTGTAGTTTTTTCTTAGAAGTGACGGCATCTCCAAAGCAAACATTTTCTAGTTGAGGCAGCAGTATGATGTAAAAATCCAACCATTTCTTCTATGTTCACTGAAGTAAATGTATTGAGCAGCCTGTTTCCGTGGGCTATGCTCTAATTTATAGATGCTCTAGGAGCCAGTTTAAGAGAGAATTTACAGCAACACTATCAATTTGCCAATAGGACAAAACATCTATGTCCCAGAGAAACGCAACGACCTTTCTCGTTTTGCCGCTGCTACTCATCCTGGGATTGGGAAGCGGTGTTTTATGGTGGTTTACCAGACATTCTGATAACAGTCCTCTAAGCAATCAGTCTCAGCTGTCATCGTCGTCGTCGGGTTCTTCTAACACCGATTTTACCAAAGTACAAAATGTTCCATCTGGTCTATTCAACTATGGCGGTAGTACGAGTTGGGCAACCATCCGTCGAGACGTAGACCCAATAATAGAATCTGCTTGGCCCCAGTTTCGGCTGCAATATACTCAAACTAATACTGGTGCTCCGGGTTCTGTCAGCGGTATTGATATGTTGTTACAGAACCAGCTAGCTTTTTCCCAGTCTTCTCACTCTCTGAATAACGAGGAACTCCAGCAAGCCCAAGCTATGGGGGTTAACCTTAAACAGATACCAGTTGCGATTGATAGCATTGCGATCGCGGTCAATCATAATCTTAACGTTCCGGGTCTAACCCTCACCCAGCTTAAAGATATTTACACTGGCAAGCTAACCAACTGGAATTCTGTTGGCGGTCCCAATTTAAAAATCACACCCTACTCGCGCCGACCGGAAGAGAGCGGCACTAATGAAGTATTTACTGAGAATGTGATTGAATTATTTACTGAAGACATCTTAGGTACACAGAAGTTGGGAACCAATGTTCAATTTATCCCCACAACAACTGAAGCCCTGAGAGAAGTGGTAAAAAATCCCGGAGGCATTTATTATGCTTCTGCACCTGAAGTAGTTAGCCAGTGTGAGGTTAAGTCCCTGCCAGTTGGTCGGCAAGCCTCAGAACTGATTCCCCCTTACAAAAGTCCAAAAGTACCGCCTTCTCAATGTCCCCAAAAGCGCAATCAACTGAATATAGAAGTCTTTCAAAGTGGTGAGTATCCCATCACCCGCAGGTTGTTCGTAATTGTTAAACAGAATGGTCAAATTGAGCAGCAAGCAGGGATTGCCTATGCGAATTTACTGCTAACAAATCAGGGTCAGGAATTACTCACAAAATCTGGCTTTATCAGCATCCGCGATGCTGATAGCAGTTTGCCGATAGATTAGTGTGACTGCATTGTTTTTGCTTAAGTTGAATTAAAGTTGCAATTATGACATTGCCCTATGCGCCCCTAATCTCTAGCAGAGACTCCGCTCCTCTAAGGCTTCCGTTTTATCCACCTTAAGGAATGACTTTGTACCCCGTCTACTAAATTACACAGGCAACCCTTTGTAGTTTGATACTGGAAAGCCTTTAGCACCTGTGAGATAGAAAATTTGGTTCCCGATCGCTTCGCCGATACCCGAATGTCTTGGTGTAGGCAGGGATGTAAGCGGTGTCCAGGAATTAGACAGCGGATTATAGGCTATGACATCAGATAGTGAGCTACTGTGAACCTCTTGACCACCAGCGACGATAATTCGATTACCCATCTCAAAGGTTGCCCCGGCAATATGTGACAAGCCCTTGGGCATACTAGCAACTGCCGTCCAGGTATTCGGTTGCGCTGGGTCCCAAACGTGTACTGAGTTCTGGGTGACTGAGGTTCCTTCATTGCCATGCTGACCACCGATCGCATAGATTTTTCCACCAATTACTGCGTCTCCCAAGTGATTGCGTGGGTTCGGAAGCGGCGCAGCGTTAGTCCAGTTCGTCCCGCCATCAAGTGGCAGAATCCAATGGTTACTCTTAGACACCTCGCGGTTGCTACCAGTGCCGCCAAAAAAGTGAAGTTCCCCATTTAAAAACGACAGTTCCCCAGCGTGACGTGGCTGAGGCAATTTGGGCATGGCGCTCCACTCGTTTGTATCCACGTTGTATTTCCACACATCTCGGACAGCATTAATCTTTGTACCAGTCGCCGTCCCTACTAAACCCCCAGCCAGGTAAATATCTCTTCCAGCCACTGCTGTTCCAGCATGAGTCGTCGCTATCGGCATATCTGGTAGCCGTTGCCAAGTATCGCTGACTGGATCATATACGTCTGTTCTTTTTGTTTTCGGGATGAAACTAGTGTCAGTGTACCCGCCAATCGCGTAAATTTTCCCATCCACAACGGCACTTTGAGCCTCGGAACGTCCAATTGGCGAAGGTGCTACACTGGGACTCCAGCTAATCGTTGTAAATGCACTTAAGTTCAGGGCTGGTTTAACGCTAAAGCTGTCAAAAGTAACTGTAGTATCCGCTGCATCCTTTGTGAAAGCTAGAATACCAGCACGGGCAGTTGCCGCATCTGTAAAGAAGGTTGCCAATGAACTGGGTGTAAACTCTTGATTGAAGGGGGTAGGCGTAGCGGTATCTGAGTTAATCCGGTAAGCAGCTGTAATTATTCCTGTCAATGGATCTCCATTCAAAAACAGGTCGAGAGTATTGATGCCCGTCCCCTCTAGACCGCTAATTTGTGGTTCACTGCCCCCGCCTACGCTAGCAGACACCCCATTCTGTTCCTCAAAAAACTGTAACCCTAAACCCTTTGTGCCATTGTTAATAATTACTAGCTTCACGTAATTGTCTTGGTTAGGACCAAGAAAAATGCCGCCCTGTTGAGCGGCAGTCGTCAAGTTAGTAAATGGTCCTTGCAATCGGCTACTGATTGTAAAGGGCTGAGTTACGGCATCAACTCCAGTTTCCAGGGCATTCTTGAGCGTATTGTCATTAGTATTGCTACCTTGAGTTGCTGTCAGGATCAGGCTACTAGTCGATGTATTGAGATCAATGCGCCCAAGATCGTAGGCATTGTTCGCGTTATTTGCTTGCACAGAGCTAAAACCAGTACCTTCACCATCTTTGTCAAGAAGTGAGCCGGAGATTGGAGCAGAGAAATCTAAGGTTAGATCAGTAGGCATGAAAAATCCTTGAAGTTTTACTTACGATATCTTCACCAACTGACTTGCAGTAATGTAAAGAATTGTATAGCTTTTTTTGAGGATTACCTCTAGCTAATGGGGTATTACTGCCTGTTGTCCTCGACAAACTGTAAATTGACTCGTAGACTTTAACAAAATCAAAAAAGTTGATGTTGATGTCTGCCAGTGAATCAGGCTAAAGATGGTGATGGTAAGCCTCGTGCAAGCTGAAACTTGAGCGATCGCGCACAACTAAGCAAGTTATTTAACAAATCAGTTGTTTCCACAGTAAGAGCGACGTTCTAATTTTGGTGGGAGTGCGTCAATTGCGG
>JAUJND010000040.1 GCA_030446505.1 Chroococcidiopsidaceae cyanobacterium YX2bin18
ACCTTGCCGGAATTGACCTGTAAATGTCCTTTGTCTGGCTATCCTGATTTTGCTACAATCCACATTACCTACGTTCCCGATCAGCGAGTAGTGGAACTGAAAGCACTTAAGCTATACATCAACAATTACCGCGATCGCTACATTTCCCACGAGGAATCAATTAATCAAATCCTAGATGACTTTGTTGCTGCTTGTGACCCAATAAATGCCAATGTAAAAGGGGATTTTGCCCCACGCGGCAATGTCCACACAGTTATTCAAGTGGATCACCAGAAAGCTGATACCTAAAAATGTAGTCTTGACAACAAGGTAAAGGTGAAAACTTAAGTAACGTGAAGTGTAATTTCACAGATCTTATTTCATGACCGCGGATGTGTTTCCCGTAATCTACTCAACCCTCGCCAGTAATGCAATTATCTCCAAGGTACTACAGCAATACAAAATTGGGATAGCTTCAAGTTGCCAATTTTGGCACCGTGGATTGAGTGATGTTTATCTAGTAGCAACACCAACTGAGCAATACATTTTTAGAGTTGCTCATCACCACTGGCGCTCAAAGTCAGATGTAGAGTTTGAACTAGAACTGCTTAATTTTTTGCAGCAGCGTCATCTTCCCGTTGCCTATCCGCTAAAGACTAAAAATGGTCAACTGGCAATCGAAATTGACGCGCCGGAAGGGAAACGTTATGCAGCTTTGTTTATTAAAGCACCGGGAACAGTGGCATTGGGAGATTTGAATCCAAAGCAAAGCTGTCTGCTTGGGAAAACTGTGGCAAAGCTACATCAAGCAGCAGAAAATTTTTGTAGTTCCTACTGCCGCCAACCACTGACCTTGGAATACTTACTTGATGATTCCTGGGAGATAATCGCTCCCTTCTTAAAGCACAGAACTAGTGACTGGAATTATCTACTTGAGGCGATCGCCCAAATCAAACATCAGCTGCAAGACTTGCCAAAAGAACCTCCTTTTTGGGGAATCTGTTGGGGTGATCCGCATAGTGGCAATGCCCACTTTACAGCAACAGGGGAAATAACTTTGTTCGACTTTGACCAGTGCGGCTACGGTTGGCGTGTGTTTGACATTGCCAAGTTTTTCCAAGTATCCCTAAGTACAGGCATTAGCAAATACGTCAGGGAAGCTTTTCTTGCTGGATATCAAGCCATCTGTAAACTTAGTGAGCAAGAACTTAATTCATTGCAAGCTCTTACGCAAACTGCTCATATCTGGACGTGGGCGATTAGTCTTAATGCTGCCTTGATTCACAATTACAGTCGATTAGATGATAGCTATTTACAAAAGCGTCTTGAGCAGTTGAAATGTTTGAAATCACCCGATTGGCAGTTATTCTAATTAAGGCTAGCAATTACTTCTGTACTAGTTGTTGGCACTTCAGCTTTTGCCTGGCTTGTAAGTTGATCTAAAATTTGCAAAACTTCGCCTTCAAAAGCTACCTGAGCGCGGTTAGTTCTGCCACCCACATACAAATGACCATCCTTTTGCAGCGCCCAAACCTGCGAGTGAGAAACATAGCTCATCACCACACCCAGCATCAGCAAGGTAAAGCCAGTGTAAACTATCGGAATACCTGGATCAGCTTTGATCTGCAAACCAGTACTGCCAACTACTTCAACAATTTTAAGTGTTACACCATTAATTTCTTTAGACATTCCAGGGCGAAGCGTATCAATTAGCTGACCCTTGGCATCATAAAGCAGCAGCATTCCCTGTAAATCCCTTGCCAAAAGCGATACACCTTCACTTAAATCAGTTTTAGTCGGAATCCAGGTTCCCCAAATCCGTTGCCCTTTAGTGTTCAACCTCGCCATCGGCAATTGCAGAACTGGGCTTTTATTCATTTGGACGCGAATTGCCGCAATTCCCCAGTCAGTTTGATAGAAAGTTACACCCCGGTAACGCAGAGGTTGGTTAACAAAAATCGTCTCGTGCTTAACCTCTTTTTCCTGTTTATCTAAAACGGATAGATCAGAATAAAACTGGTCAATTTCTCCTGTCGGCGTGTAGTCAATCCAAAAGCGATTGACACGCAACGACCAATCTTTAGGAATTTGAGGCGCTGCCCATGGTCCAGATTCTACAATATTAGTAACTTTAAAGCTTTCCCCACTAGGAACCATTTCCTGAGCCAAAAAGCCAGTCATAGCTCCCCAAATACTTCCAAGCAGAATAATCACGATGCCGACATGAACGACAATTGGACCGATGCGTCCAACTATTCCTTTACGGGCATAAAGCTTATCTGCTTCTTCCTGAAATACCAGATAGCGCTTTTTTTGTAACAAGTCGGTAAGAAAACTTAAGGAACCATTATCAAGTTCAGCACTTAGAGCCAACTTCTGGAACTGGCGCGGTTGATCGTAATATTTCCATTTGCGAGCAGCTTTTAAGGCTGGGAATTGGCGGGTAAAGGTACAGGCAGTTAAGCTCGTGCCAAATAGAATCAGTAACGCCAAAAACCACCAGGTACGATAGACGTGATCTAAACCCGCTGCTAAAAGCACTTTCCAGGTGAGAAATCCAAACAGCGCTGGATCTTCTGGATAGTTAGCTTGGTAAAACGTTGCTGATTGTCCTTGCTCAATCACAGTGCCGCTGACACTAAAAACGGCGATTGTTAGAAACAGCACAATTGCCAAGCGTAAATCTGTCAGCACTGGCAACAACTCGCGCCGCCAGAATTTTTGGGGAACTGACCACATTTTTGATATAAAAGAATTTTCTAAAGTCATTTGATTAAATTAAATTCCGATTGGCATCCGAGACAGCAGTGAAAATACACCAAATCCTACTAAAAGCGCACCGCTGACTGGGTTAATCCAGCCAGACCATCGACGCAACTCCAGTAACTTTTTAATTGCAGCAGTAAAAGTACCCGCCAAAATCAATGGTGCGACATAGCCAGCTGTATAGGAAATTAGCAAAACACCGCCTAAAATTAAATCTTGCGTTGTAGCAATCCAAGCTAATAAGGTTGCCAAAACTGGTGTACTGCATGGGGATGCCACTACACCGAATGTCAGTCCAATGAAATAAGAGCGCACTCCTTCTGGTAAGTCTTTTGAAATCCACTCCAAACTGCCAAACGAGGGTAATTGCAGCGGCAATGCATCTAATAAATTCAGCCCCATCAAAATAGCAATAACGCTAACAATAATCGGCAAACCAATTCCAACTTGACCGTAGACTTTTCCAACAAAAGCTGCTAGAATTCCAAGTCCAGCAAGTGTAGTTGCCAATCCCAGCGCAAACCAAGTTGATTGAGCAGCTGCTTGCAGACGGCTTTTAGTTTCATAGCCGCCAATGTAACCAATAGTAATTGGCAGCATGGAAAGCATACATGGTGAAAGGCTGGTAAATAATCCAGCTGTAAAAATGATGCCAACGCTGAGTAGGCTTAGGTGGGTTAGCTGATTTGAGACAAGGCTGTTAGCAAATTGTTCTAGTTCGTATAGACGGGTTTGGAGGATATTGAGCATACAGCTGAGTTTTGAAATGCTGATTCTGTTTGAATTGTAACTTAGGCATAGTTTTAAAGCAGGCGATCGCCTTGTGATCAAAATTCCACAAGTTTAATCAATTGGAATTTTTAGAATCGTGATTATAGTTCCAGTAAATCTGACAAATCCGTAGGAACACGATCTAAATTAATGTCTTGTACAACTTGCTTTGTCTAGCGGCGCAACACACCAAACTGCCATATATTTCCTATTGAAACTAGATCAAATAGCGTTGAATTGCTGATAAGCAATTATTGAGCAACGGCAATTAATTCTACTGCTAGTTGTGTAAAAGCCCTTTGGTGATCTGCATTCTTAGCTTCAATTACTAAAAGTTGGTTCCGAAACTGTAAATAATAATCCAATAATTGATTGGGTTGAATAATACGAATAGACATATTGTTAACCATTTGTCTAACTAACACTTGAGGCAGCAATATCTTTTATAAATTGGTAGATGAAACATTTGGACTTGAGAAATTTGTGTAGTTCCATCTAAGCAATTATGAGGTCAAGAACCTCTGTTAATGCCAAAATTATCCAACTTCTAAAAATTCAGTTATGTAACTCAGCGCCAACACTTATTTTCTATACTGCTGCCTCTCTAAAGGCACTATTTCTGCTTCAGTGCTTTCTCGTGCTGCCCGAATCAGTAGTGCAGCCACCAGCAAGCTAGCAATCATTGAATTGCCGCCATAACTAACTAGTGGTAAAGGTAAACCTGTGGTGGGTAAAGCACCAGTAGCAACGCCAATATTGAGCAGCGACTGTCCTACCATAAAAATCATTGCCCCAATCGCCACAAGCCGATGAACAGGATTTTGAGTCTTAATTGCTACAGTTAATGCTAGTGTTGCGTAGCTGATCAACAGTAATAACAGCAGCAAACTGCCGACAAAGCCGAACTCTTCTGCAAACACTGCAAAAATAAAATCTGTGTATTGAATTGGTAGATAAAATAGCTTTTGTTGTGATAATCCAAACCCGGCTCCCCAAATACCACCAGAACCAACTGCTAACAGACTTTGAATCAGTTGGTAGCCATCTCCCATTGGATCAGCCCAAGGATTACGGAATGACATTACCCGCCGTCGTTGGTAGTCTTTAATGCTAATACTGATAAACGCTAACAGCACTCCACTAAGTGCTGTTGCGGTTAAAGGAGTGTAACCTAAGCCAGCTGCCAGAGCCATCAGCCAAAGGGTTATACCGCACAGTGCCGTTGTACTTAAGTTGGGCTGCAATAAAATCCCTCCTAGCACAAGAGCAAAAATTAACAGCCAAGTAAGACGCGCACCCCACCTTAAGCGGTTCCACTGACCAAAAACGCGAGCACTCTGTAGCACCAAAAAAGGCTTGATCAACTCGGACGGTTGAATTGGCAGTCCACCAAAAGAGAGCCAACGGGTTGAACCATTGGTATTAGTTCCTAATCCTGGAATCAAAGTAATGAAAATTAATCCCAATAGTAGTAATACGAACCAATGAGATATTCTCAATACATAACGTAAAGGGCAATGGACAATAATATTAAACCCTACTAAACCAAGCAAAATTGAGATAAATTGGCGCTTAACATAGTACAGCCCATCACCATAATCAGAGTCGCCAACAGGATAGGACGCTGAGAATAAAATTACCAAACCTACAAATAGCCAAAGAAAGGTCAGCCAACGTAACAGCCGGGCTTCAAAAGCCCACTTGGACATGGAGGTATCAAAAAAGGGGATTAGTTGGCGTAGCTCCACAGCATTTAAGGTTTCACGACACTAGGAGTATAGCGGAACACGCTTTTTAATAGAATAATCGCGACACTTGTAATAGGAACTCTCCTAGATGGGAGACGCAATGACTAAATGTTTATGTCCAAAGGTACAAATGGACAAGCGCGAGTTACGCGATCCTATTGGTAATGCGATTGAGTTTGAGAGCTTAAGCAAATGGTACGGTTATTCACCTGATTACTATTGATTCTGCATGACGGGTTTTACATCGCCATAGCTAGTAGTTAGCCAGTGACAGCACCAGAAGAACTAAAGGGAACTGCCGCGTTTGGAGGATGATGCTAGCGATAGTGATTAGTGCTTTTTTGTGTTTAGTAGTAGGAATGCTTTGAAAAGTTGTGTTTTTAGATAAGTATTTAGAGAAAAATGTAGTTCCAATGAAGTTGTTACCGCGATCGCTTACATTATTCTGCCTCTTAGCCACAATACCTTTTACCCCTACTGCCCACGCTTTACCAGAAGATAAACCAGTTGGCACTATTGAACCAGTCGCCTCGTTTACTGGTCCAATGCCCACAGGTGTTACGGTGTCTCAAAGGGGTCGAATTTTTGTCAACTTTCCGCGCTGGGGAGACAAAGTAGATTACACAGTTGCCGAGGTAAAAAACGGTCAGACTGTAGCTTATCCCAATGCCCAAATCAATCGCCCAAATTACAACAAGCCAGCCGAATCTTTCATTTCTGTGCAAAGTGTGGTGATTGATCCGCAAAATCGATTATGGATTTTAGATACAGGCAGTATTAAGTTCGGTCCCACATCACCTGGCGGACCAAAATTAATTGGTGTTGACTTGAGGCAAAACCGCATCTTCAAGAAAATTCTGTTTCCTCAAAATGTTGCCCTAAAAACCACATATCTAAATGACATCCGATTTGACCTGCGGCGCGGTAAAGCAGGGATGGCTTTTATTACCGATTCCTCAGATAAAGGACCGAACGGCATTATTGTGGTTGATTTGGATTCTGGCAGAAGTTGGCGGAAATTAAACGATCACCCTTCAACTAAAGCAGTGCCTAATTTTCTACCGAGTGTGGAAGGGCAACCAATCATGAATAGAATGCCTAATCAGCCACCTAGTTCGCTCAAAATTGGTTCAGACGGCATTGCTATTAGTGCAGATGGGGAACGCTTGTTTTATTGTCCTTTGGCTAGTCGGAATCTTTACAGTGTCAGTGTAGATGCTTTGGCAAACGAGCAATTGAGTAATACTGAAGTAGCAGCAACTGTTGTAGATCACGGTGACAAAGGCGGTGGTTCAGACGGGTTAGAGTCGGATACTAAAAACCGAGTTTACCTAACAAATTACGAACAGAATGCAATCATGCGCCGCCAAACTAGTGGAATGTATGAAACGTTAGTTCACGATCCCCGTGTTTTATGGCCTGACACGCTTTCTGTTGCCTCAAATGGCTATTTGTATTTCATTGCCAATCAGCTACACCGTCAGCCGATGTTTCATAACGGCAAGGATCTGCGCGAGAAGCCATACAGCTTATTTCGTACCAAAATTGATGCTAGTCCAGTGCGTTTGAAGTAAAGGCGCAATTAATCTCAAGCAAAGTTCCACTTAAATGAGGATTCAACATGAAAGCAGTTGTTTTTCACGGGATAGGTGATATTCGGCTGGATAATGTGCCAGAACCAAAAATTCAGGAGCCAACTGATGCGATTGTGCGGATTACTGCCAGCGCTATCTGTGGCACCGATTTACACATGATTCGAGGCACATTTCCAGGGATGAAACCAGGGACAATCTTGGGTCATGAAGGTGTGGGAATAGTTGAGGAAATTGGTTCTAATGTGCGAAATCTCAGAGTTGGCGATCGCGTCGTCATTCCTTCTACAATCGGCTGTGGCTTCTGTTCGTACTGTCGTAGTGGTTACTACGCCCAATGTGACAATGCTAACCCCAATGGACCCAGTGCTGGAACTGCCTTTTTTGGCGGACCAGAAGAAAGTGGACCTTTCAATGGGCTTCAGGCGGAAAGAGCGCGTATTCCCTATGCCAATGTGGGGCTTGTTAAGCTGCCGCAAGATGTAACTGATGCTCAAGCAATTCTGCTATCTGATATTTTCCCTACTGCTTATTTTGGGGCTGAGATAGCTGAAATCGAGCCGGGTGATACAGTTGCTATTTTTGGGTGTGGTCCTGTCGGTCAGTTTGCGATCGCTAGCGCCCAAATTCTCGGTGCTGGTCGTATTTTGGCGGTTGATACTATTCCTTCGCGGCTAGAGATGGCAAGGGAATTGGGGGCTGAAGTTATTGATTTTAATGCTGAAGATCCAGTTGAAATAATCCAAACTCTAACTGGTGGCATTGGTGTTGATCGCGCGATCGATGCCGTCGGTGTTGATGCTACTCGACCTGATCGTGGTCCCGCAGCAGAACAAGCGCAGCAGCAAGCTCAAGAATTTCAGCAAGAACTGAAGCAGATTGCGCCTGAAACTAATCCTCAAGGCGGCAACTGGCATCCTGGTAATGCTCCATCTCAAGCATTAACCTGGGCAGTCGAAGCACTAGCAAAGGCTGGAACCCTCTCAATTATTGGGGTTTATCCGCCGACGCATCGCTTCTTTCCCATAGGTATGGCAATGAACAAGAACCTGACAATCAACATGGGAAACTGCAATCATCGTAAATACATTCCCATGCTTGTTGATATGGTTGAAAGCGGTACTGTTGATCCAGAGCAGATTCTTACGCAGCAAGAACCACTGATGTCTGCAATTGATGCTTACAAAGCCTTCGATCAGCGACAACCGGGATGGGTCAAAGTTGAACTGATACCGGGGACGTAAGGACTACCTGCATAAGACATTTTTACAACATAAAAGGAAGCCAATATGAGTGATACAACTGTGATGAAGGTCAATTCTGCTCATTCGCCAAAGGGTCAAATGGGTCAAAAGTATCTAGCAACAGGTAAAACTGTTTCAATGCGCTTATGGGAAGATGAGCAACCAGATGAGCCTAAACCTGCCGCTGCCCGCGAGTATGAAACGGTGGGATATGTAATTAAAGGTAAGGCAGAGTTGCATATCGAGGGTCAGATGATTTTGTTAGAAGCTGGTGATTCCTGGATGGTTCCTAAAGGTTCATCTCATACTTACAAAATATTGGAACCGTTCACAGCAGTTGAAGCAACCAGCCCGCCTTCCCAAGTTCATGGGCGCGATGATGAGTAAGTAATTGTAGAAATTTCAACTTTTCTAAATCCCTCTACTTTTCTTAGTAAAAGGTTGAGGGATTTGTTGTAAATACAGAATTGCAGAACGGTAAAGGAATTGTCCTCTTCATGCATCTCTATCTAATCAACCGAGAGACCGACTGTAAAACAAATCTTAAATCCATAGAGTTGGCTAGCGAACAAAGGGCGTTAGTAAGTGCTTTTAGGGAAATAGATGGAAAAAATATGGATAACAAGTTATCCCACAAGATTATTTGTTATTTTTCATCTTTTATTTATTCTGAGGTTGCCACCCCTAACTGTCTAATTTATGCAAGGTAGCTAAGATGTCCGATGTCAAATTTTCTAGACTTGCATCGTGTGGAGAAAGTGGCTGCCTCCTACCAGAACCAACTCTTTACAGATTACAGATCAAATTAAATAGAATTCCTCTATAGTTCACCGGATAATATGTAGAAACCTTCTCTATAATCACCCTTATCGTGGTGCTATATGGACAGTTCCAATGTATTTACCCTCAGCAGAGAGATACTTTGCGAACTCGCAATATAACTCCTTTTATTGGAATGCTATATGAAAAAAGTTAATCTAATAAATAGTTAGGTGGCTTTAATCCTTGGTTGAGGCTGTAGCTGAAAAGTTATTTGTTAGTGTTAAGTGGGCAAGTTACTGCAAAAGCATTAGTCGGTCTATATTTTAGGTATATCTGTTTCAAGAAATTAGGTACATATGGATGCTGCGGAAGTTAAAGCCTTGCTGGAATATGCTTATGAAGATGAATCACTTTTCCTTCCACCAAGTGTGTTGGACAAGATAACCTTAGATGACATTCCTAACGAGGTAATGATTGAGGTTGGCTTGTCCAAAGATGGTGTGAGGCATCTTGATTGGAGCGGTAGGCTGTTCAAAGATCAAGATCAAATTAAAGGTGAAGCAGATTACACTTGGACACGAAAATATTGGTACTCCCCTATTGGGTTAGAACACTATCTAGATTTGGTACGACGTGCTGTTGAGTTACGTAACAGGGTTCATGGTGATGTTGAGATAACACACTACGATGACGATGGTGCTGATATACAAATGACATTTATTGTAAGTACTGGAGAGAAACATCTTGGCAAAGCGTATCATCGCATAAAGGCACTCTGTAATGAACTAGAAGAAACAGCCGAAAAAGCCGCTGATGAAGCAAGCAAGAGACTATCTGAAATTGCTAGTCGACTATCTGGATGGGGTAGCCAAAGTTTAGATGCGCTTGTCAATGCAGTTGAAAAAGCTTCTTCTAAAGATGAGCGTGGAAGATCTCTAGAAGAACTTATTAGTAGGTTGTTTGAGACAATACTAGGCTTTACCGTGACTGATCGTATCAGGACTGCCACTGAAGAAATTGATATTACTGTCTTGAACGATAGCAATGATCCTCGCTTTAAACGTGAATCAGCTATTCTATTGGCTGAGTGTAAAAATTGGCGGGATAAGTGTGGCAAGAATGAGTTCGTTCTCTTTAAAGAGAAAATCGATAATCGCAGCAATAGATGTTCTCTTGGCTTTTTAATCTCATGGAATGGTTTCAAAGATACTCTTACTAAAGAGATGTTGCGTGGGAGTCGGGAACAGACACTTATAGTACCAATAGCTGGGAAAGACGTTCGTGCTGCTGTGCGTGATAATAATTTTGCTGACATATTGGCATTATGTTGGCAAAAAGCTATCGCTACCTGAGTTTTATCGAGACAACCACCAGCCACCTAATACTTCACGGCAGCGGATGGATGAAATCCGTCTGTAGTGTTGCCGAAGTTATCTACCACCGCTGTATTTTGCCGTTAGGTTTTATATTTTCCTGACTGCTTTTGAGTAAGAAAAAATTAAATGTTTTAATAAAAC
Source organism: Chroococcidiopsidaceae cyanobacterium YX2bin18 (assembly GCA_030446505.1). Taxonomy (GTDB): domain Bacteria; phylum Cyanobacteriota; class Cyanobacteriia; order Cyanobacteriales; family Chroococcidiopsidaceae; genus JAHHHE01. Next base: position 10,380 of record JAUJND010000040.1, read on the forward strand.
TATTTATTAAATTGTATGTATGATGATAGCCGTAATAGTTGATACCGCAACGAATTAAATAGTTATAGGAAATTTTAAAACTCATTCTCTGCTTGATTATTACTCATAGCTTATAAACACACAAACTACAAAGAGTGACGCGATCTGCTTGCAGCAACGCTTCGCGATCACACTAAACCCCACACAACCGCCATCACCTAAATAATTCATATTGCTACAGAGTTAGATACAGTTTATTGTTGCAGCCAATATCTCGGAATAATAACTAATGTTATTTAAGTAATTTAATTAACATTTAAGAACAAATACCTATACAAAATGGATAAATTTTTGTCTTCCCACTGGCTGATGTAAACAAAATTTTTAGGTTGTTACCTAGAAGAGGTAAGCGGTACAAGTATTAAGGCAAAGCTGCCGTATGCACCTAGAGTGAAACTCCAGGTGAACAATGGTTTCAATCAACTTTGAGAGTTGTATCTTGCCAATGCCTCTAGCTTGCTCATGCAAAGTCAATCCGAGGAGATTTGAATGTTTTATCACAACAAGCGGCTACAGTACTTCACTCCGCCAGAGCGACCCGATCCAGTCTATGCCATGAAGATGCAAGAACTGATCGGTGGCGCATATGGCGAGATGACTGTCATGATGCAATACCTGTTCCAAGGGTGGAACTGTCGCGGACCAGCCAAGTATCGGGATATGTTGCTCGATATCGGTACTGAGGAAATCGGGCATGTTGAGATGCTGGCTACGATGATCGCCCATCTATTAGATAAAGCACCAATCAGATTACAAGAAGAAGGGGCGAAAGATCCGATAGTTGGTGCAGTAATGGGGGTTAACTCCAGGCAATACGATTATGGATATCATGGCAGCGGCTATGAACCCCCAGCACTTAATTGTTTCAGGTCAGGGCGCTCAACCCCAGGACAGCGTTGGCTTCCCCTGGAACGGTCGCTTCGTTACTGCTAGCGGTAACTTAATGGCAGACTTTCGGTCTAATCTCAGCGCTGAATCTCAGGGCCTCGTGCAGGCTGTACGGATGTATGAGATGACAGAAGACCCAGGAGTGAAAGATACTCTCAGTTTCATGATCGCTCGCGACACTATGCATCAAAACCAGTGGCTAGCGGCGATTGAAGACCTGCAAAGCGAAGGATTTGAGGAAACTGTTGTTCCCAAGGTCGCACGAGAATATGAGAAGAAAGAGTTTTCCTATCAGTTCTGGAACCACTCTGAAGGAGAGGAAAGCGCTCAAGGACGATGGGCAAAAGGTTCTTCAATAGATGGTAGAGGCGAGTTTGAGTATGTGGCAAATCCTCAGCCGTTGGGACCAGAACCAACACCGCCTCAGCCAGATCCACGATTGTACAGTACAGCCAAAACACCCCAAGCCAGTCAGAGCGCTGCTACGGGTGAACCCAATGTGATTGATCGCGTAGTTGAAGTGATTGATAAAATCACTCCTGGTGGTCAAGAGTGATCTAGTTTTCGGCTGGTTAAGAGTTGTCTAATATTCTCCCGTCTACTGCTTAAGGGTGTGGTCATAGATAACTGTTAAAGATGACTTAAAGGAGGAGGAGAGGAAAACTCTCAGCTAGAACATATATCAAATATATCGTCATCTAGATTACCCCTGGTTGTCTTCACCGATAAGTTTTAACCACACCCTCAACAAAGTGTTATAAAAACTCACCAGTTTGAGAAAATCTTGCTAAAGCTAGTCATAACGACCATGATTTAACAAGATAGAACACATAACGAGTTCGACTTAGCAGAAAACTCGGTTGCTCTATTACTCAAAGCAAAGTTGGGAAATAAAGCTTAGCGTTTAGGTGCATATGACTGACAATCAAAATAAGGACAAGTTAGGCAGCGAAGAGAACATTCTGACAAACCGTCAGGGTCAGCCAATAACTGACAATCAGAATACGCGGACTGTGGGTGAAAGGGGTCCTACAGTTCTTGAAAACTACAACTTTCTAGAGAAGATCACTCACTTTGATCGTGAACGCATTCCGGAGCGCGTCGTCCATGCACGAGGAGCCGGTGCTCATGGCTATTTTGAAGCCTATGGCACAATAGGTGATGAACCTGCGAGCAAATACACGCGTGCCAAGCTTTTCCAAGAAAAAAGGCAAAATTACGCCTATGTTTGTTCGTTTTTCAACCGTTATTCATGGTGGTCATTCACCTGAGACTCTCCGCGATCCGCGTGGGTTTGCTACAAAGTTTTACACCGAAGATGGCAACTGGGATTTGGCGGGAAATAATCTCAAGGTCTTTTTCATTAGAGATCCGATAAAGTTTCCTGACATCGTTCATGCCTTTAAGCCAGATCCAGTTACTAACCGTCAGGATGCCAACCGCATATTTGACTTTATCAGCCATACGCCTGAAGCAATGTATATGATTACCTGGCTGTTTAGTCCTTGGGGAATTCCCGCCAGTTACCGATATATGGAAGGCTCAGGTGTAAATACTTATAAGATGGTTAACTCTGAGGGCATAGGGCATCTTGTGAAGTATTTTTGGATACCAAAACAAGGAGTAAAATGCCTAACTGCGGCGGCTGCGAAGGAAATTCAGGCTGAAAACTTTAATCATGCAACACAGGATTTGTACGAAGCAATTGAAAAAGGTGATTATCCTGAATGGGAATTTTGCGTGCAGATCATGTCTGATGACGAACATCCCGAACTCAATTTCGACCCATTAGATCCAACAAAAATCTGGCCCCCAGACCAATTTCCATTGTTGCCTATTGGACGGATGGTACTTGATAAAAATCCTACTAACTATTTTGCTGAGGTTGAGCAGATCGCGTTTGGTGCTGGTGTATTAGTTGACGGACTCGACTTCTCAGACGACAAACTGCTTCAAGGTCGGACTTTCTCTTACTCAGATACTCAACGTCACCGCATCGGCACAAATTATCTTCAGCTACCTATCAATCAGCCAAAAACTCATGTTGCTACAAATCAGCGTGATGGTCAGATGGCTTACCATGTTGATGGAGTCGAAGCTGGAGGAAACCCCCACGTAAATTACGAGCCAAGCAGTCTTGGTGGGCTTAAAGAAGCGCCGAAGTCCGGTAAAGATCACACTCCTTATGTTCAAGGTCATGTGGTACGCCAAAAAATCAGCCGAACTAATGATTATCAACAGGATGGTGAACGGTATTGCACCTTTGAGGACTGGGAGCGTGATGACTTAATTTTAAACCTCGTTACAGAACTCAAAAAGTGTAACCCGGACATTCAAGAGCGCATGGTGGAACATTTTATGCAATGCGACTCAGAATACGGTAAGCGAGTGCGAGAAGGACTCCAGCAGAGCTAAGAAAAAAACATCTACTGATTACGTAGTCTAATGCAGGTTTTGTAAATGGTTGTGTTGCAATTTTATTGACCACTACTTGGGTTAGATCTCAGATTTTGCGCTCCCCCTAAGCGAATGGAATTCGTCGCTATATAAAAGAAGTCCGCCTGCACGGACAAACTAAAAATCAAGGGTTTTGTAGCCCTAGATTAACAAGTTTTATCTGTATAGCGGCGGTTTCAACCACTAGTTGTAAAGTAGGAATTGTATACTACCACTTACATTGTGGCAAGCTAGTGCTATCTTAAATTCGCAACACAACCCTTATCCTATTACCTCTAATACAATCCTTTCTAAACTTTGAGTTCTAAGCGAGTTATTAAATTAAAGTTAATTAAACGAGTGAAAAATTGAGAGTAATAATTAGTATCTACTATAAAGATATAACTAAGTATTAATCTTTGAGCTTGCGGAGATGATGAGATTCTTCCCAGGTTTTTTCAACTCCTTCTTCTGCAATAGTTTTAACATAGTTAATTTTGATTTCTTCTAACAAGTCTACAAGCAAAGATTGAATTTCCTGAATGTTATGTTGCTTTTGTAATTCTACCTCTAGTGCTTCAGTAAAGTTTTGCATTAGATGATTTGATAGTTCTGCTGCTACAGGATCTTCCATAAAATTCGTAAGAGTACTGTAGAGTGTCTGAGAAATATCCTTAGCTAACCTTTCAGTTAACTGTGTAGGCAAATTACTCACACCCGGAACACTTTGTAGTTGTCTATATATGGGAGATTCATGGAGGATAATTTCAATGCTATGACGTAGTAGCGCTTCTATATCTGGCTGAATTTTAGGTAAGACTTGATAAACACTTAGGTGTAGGAGTCGAGAAGTAATCGCTTGCACTTCGTTGGTGTTATTAATATTGACATAAGGGCGGCGTGTACCTGGTCGAAATAACCAGCGGGCAATATCTCCACGCTGAATTGACTTTTGAGCCTGATTTATCATACGGACACCGACAACTTCAGTTATTTCCTCAGCAAAATTAGTCACAAAATCATGATTAATTTGCACCCGCACAGGTTCAAGATTTAATAAATCAGTTTGATAAAGACGAATTATTACTGGAATTACTCTTAACCATCGCCAAAAGGGTAATAGCAGCAAAATGTCATACCAGCGCCGCAACATTGCTTCCAACCACGTTAATCCAGCAATCTGGCGACTGAGATAGAAAGAGCGAACCAAATATTCTAGACCAAATAAAATAATAAATGGTAGGTCAATTAGCCAGAAATTATCAATAAACTTGCCAGTTATCCCGATACCTCGATAGTAGTTAGTTTGAATTAGGGGGCGAATATGTGTATTGAAAAAATTGATTTCTTGCTGCCAGTTAGTTTGGGATAGATAAGGTTGACTCCAAAAAGTGGCAAAGGCTTCACGGGCAGATTGTTTACCAACGCGATCGCGCATCTGATGTTTAATTTTTTCTAAAGTACCGCTTTTATTTGCCCCTGCAAATGGATTGTCGGCAATCATCTCATGACTGAGATTACGTAATTCCTGCAATGATTCTTCTACCTGCGGTGTTTGTAAGCCTGTTTGAATTAGCTGTTCTAGTTGATTGACTTTATTGAGATACCTTTGCGTTTCTCGATGTGGTTTAATGCCTTTAATTGGATCGTATAGCTGAGTTAGACTTGGCACTTTTTGAAGATAGAAATCTCGCCAGGGTATATAGCTTAAATCAAACAGCACTAAACAAAAGTTGACTAATGCAACAATTGCTAATAGTCTGGCAAGCCATCGGGAGCCAATAGTTAAGTTTTTTCTCGTAGGTAATTGTTTAAAAGACGACATAGTTGAGTAAAACGCGTACCTTATTCAAAAAGTATGGAAGCAGTTGATATAATTAGCAATCTGTATCAAGCGAGTTGACAAAAATCATTAAATTCAACTCTATCTTTATTAAAAAGTTGTAATTAATATAGGATATTTAAGTGCTACTAGTTCAGTTTGTTGTAGTTCAGGAATCACCCAAAGTCCTCTGTTGCCTGGAGTCACTTGGATGAACTACATACAGTGGTTCTGAAGTAAACTCTATGTGTAAAATAAGTCAAGTCTACGGCATTTGACTACTCTATGCATAATTCTGAAAAGAGCGATGACTGCGATAAAGTTTGACTAGGCACTTTTCTCAAAGTATGCAACTTGCCCATTCCGTGATCGCTCCTTTCAGTTGTACTTCGGTGCTGTCATGTTCATGTCACATTTATCAATTACTTTCAGCAAATAACTTATAACTTATCAGTCAAGCAATTTTCTAATTTAGCGATTATTTATACATTGCAGGTAAAAATTCCCTTTTATCAGACTTGCGCTAGAGCAAACTTAAACGTTAGTAATGTTTAAATAACTTAATAATTGAACGACTCACTTTAATAACTGCCTCCATCGGAGCAAAATAATGACCTTGACTCTAGCTCTAATAAAAGGACAGCTAAAGCAACTACATCAAAAGCAACATTAATGGGTACTTGCTTCTAGCTGAACAAGAGTCACAAGGAAAAAGAAAAAATTTTCGCCTGAGTGTAAGTGCAATTTTCTGGCTACTCTAATCACGGCAGGCTGTGGTGACGTCACCTAAAGAAGTAGCTGATGCCCAATCTCAGGCACAAGCAGGCGATCGCCAAGCAACCCGGTGGATGTGGCGATCGCGAGTAGCGGTAAGTTGCAAGAAGCACCAGAATACACTGGCACTACTGTCCCATTACAAGAAGTATCACTACGGGCGCAGATAGAGGGGCGGGTACTGAATTTAACACTGACGTTGGGGATACTGTTAAAAAAGGTCAGCGCTGATTGCCCAAATAGATGATGCCTTTTATGACGGTAATAACGCAGAGCAAGCAGAACTGCAGCGCTGAAAGAAGTAGCACGCGCCCAAAAACTGGGTTAGCAATGCCGCGCCACCGGTGGAACAAGTACGACTAGAACTGCGTTGTTGAAGCCAGATCAGGTAGAAATATGGCGAGAATTATTGAGAGCTATTATCGATCGCGGCACAAACAGCGGAACAAGCACGCACAGGCTTCCGTACAGCTGCGCTGCTGGTGCTGCGTGTGGTGCGTGCTCAAGATAAGTCCGGACAGAACAACAAGTTGCTGGTGGTCGCAGATCTCAACAAGCTGTAGTTGCTCAAGCACGAGAGCAACTATCCTATGCTCGGTTAACATCTCCAATTTCTGGCGTAGTGACGCAACGGGTTACAGAAGAAGGTAACCTTGTACAGCCTAACGGTGAAGTTCTTAAAATTGGCGATTTTAGTCGCGTGCAAGTAGATGTTGAAGTTTCAGAATTGGCACTAGCAAATCTTCGGGTTGGGCAATTAGCTACAGTTCGGTTAGATGCTTTTCCTAATCAGACATATCGAGGGCAAGTTACGCGCATTTCCCCAGCCGCCGATCCAACGGCTCGGTTAGTGCCAGTTGAAGTAACTATTCCTAACAGCAACGGGCGCATTGGCAGTGGGCTTTTGGCACGGGTAAGCTTTGAAAACGACGCAAGCCGAGCAGTGGTAGTGCCGGAGACAGCAGTTGCAGAGCAGGGGAGCAGGGGGGCAGGGGGGCAGGGGGGCAGGGAAGCAGGGGGGCAGCAAAATCGGCAGGGGACTTTGTTTGTGGTAAATGGGGGAGAAGGAGGAAAGATAACAGTTACAGATCGAACAGTGACGTTGGGAGAAAGGGCTAATGGCAAAGTAGAAATTTTATCTGGTTTAAAACCAGGTGAGCGCTTTGTTGCTCGGAGTGGCAAACCTTTGAAAAATGGCGAAACTGTTGGGCTTTCGATTATCTCGGAATCACAAGGAGAGCAGTAATAATGCAGGAGGTTAAGAACACTTCCAAATTTAGTGTAAGTGCGATCGCAATCCGGCAGCACATTGGTACGCTGATGCTGACGCTGGCAGTGATCGTATTAGGAGTGTTTTTTATTACGACTCTTCAAGTCGATCTCCTGCCATCAATTACCTACCCTAGAATCGGTGTTCGGGTGAATGTACCTGGAATCTCACCAGAAATAGCAGTTGATGAGGTGACACGACCCCTTGAAGAAGCCTTATCTGCAACTGAGGGAGTAGTTCAAGTTTATTCCCAAACCCGTGAAGGACAGGTAAGTTTAGACCTCTTCTTCCAACCAGGTGGCAATATGGATCAAGCATTAAATGATGCCACTGCTGCTTTTAACCGAGGTCGTGGACAATTACCAGACACGCTAGAAATTGAAGAGCCACGCTTGTTCAAAGTTGACCCCTCGCAGTTGCCTGTATACGAATTTGGCTTAACATCACCTTCATTAACAGATATTCAACTGCGCGTATTTGCCGATGAAGAGTTAGCCCGTGAACTTAGTGTGATTCCAGGGGTAGCGTCAGTAGACGTATCCGGTGGCGTTGGTGAAGAAGTGCAGATTAACATCGACCTTGATCGCTTGCAAGCTGTAGGTGTGGGTTTAACTGACGTACTGGATGAACTGGAAGCACGTAATCAGGATATTTCTGGCGGTCGGATCTTAGGAGATTCTGAACCCCTGACTCGGACTGTAGGACGTTTTCAGAATGCCGCTGAGATTAAAAACCTCTCTTTTGAAGTAGGGGACACGGAAGTAGATTCGTCCCTCCCAATTTCCCCAGATCTCCCCAGTCGCCGCGTCTACTTGCGAGACTTTGCCGAAGTCATCGATGGAACAGAGGAGCAACGAGTATTCGCTTTCTTAAATAAAACGCCTGCGGTCAAACTCAGTGTTCAGAAGCAGCCCGACGCTAATACGATCGCAGTTGTGGACGCGCTCAAACAACGGTTGGAGGAACTGCGGCAATCTGATTTAATTTCCGCAGACATGGTGCTGACTCCTACCTTAGATGAGTCTGTATTTATTCGCAATTCTTTGACAGACGTAACCACTTCTGCCGTTTCTGGAGCATTGCTAGCGGCTGCGGCTGTGCTGTTGTTTTTAGGCTCAGTGCGACAAACACTAATAATTACACTCGCAATTCCTCTTTGTACTCTAGCGGCGATCATTTTTATGAAGCTGTTTGGTCTGACTATAAATGTCTTCAGTCTGGCAGGTCTAGCTGTGGGTATTGGTCAGGCAATTGATACATCGGTTGTCGTTTTAGAAAATGTTTCTGAACGTACTGATACGATTTCTGGTCAGAATGATCAGCTGGGTAAACCTAAGCCAAAATCTATCAGCCAAGAGCCAAAATTCTTCATCGAGAGTACGATCGCATCTTCCCAAGAAGTGGAATCAGCTTTGGTTGCTGCCACTGGTGCCAACTTAGTTTCTGTACTGCCGTTCCTGCTAATTGGCGGCTTTATCTCGCTGCTATTTAATGAACTGATTTTGACAATTAGCTTTGCAGTCGCAGCCTCACTCCTGGTTGCCATTACTATAGTGCCGATGCTTGCTTCTCGATTGTTAGCTATTCCCTGGTCGAGTCGTGTGAGTCAGTTTTGGCTACTGAGGCAATTTAATCGCCGCTTTGAAGATGCCACGCGAGGATACGGCAACTTTTTAACGAGGGTTCTGCGTTATCGGTTACTTGTAATAGCAATTACTTTCACGCTCTTGGGCGGTGGCAGTTTATATATGGCAGGTCAGATTCCTCAAGAGATTCTTCCCCGCATTAATACAGGGCAAGCTAGTCTGATTGCTCAGTTTCCACCTGGTACTCCTCTAGCAACAAGCCAGAAGGTAATGAGTGCGGTTGATGACATCTTGCTCAAACAGCCAGAGACTGATTATATTTTCTCAACTGTGGGTGGTTTTTTCTTTGGTAACAGTACAAGTGAAAATCCCCTCCGCGCTAGCAGCATCATTATCTAAAAGAGGCTGGTACTGATGTTGAAGCTTATGTTGAAAAAGTAAGTACCAATTCAACCAACTAAATTTAGTAGGCATTCGTTTGCAGCTTAAGCCCAGGTCAGGTACGCGGTTTAATCTTGAATAATTCTCCCGTTAGAGAGGCAGAGGTTGACATTATTCTGCAAGCAGAAGACACTCAGAAGCTCATCTGGCAGGACAACAAGTGCTTCAAGCTCTAGAACAGCAAGCATCAGCAAATTTTCGCCCTGATGCTACCCCAGGCAGCCTAGAGTGCAAATACGTCCTGATTGGGAGCCGAGCAGGTGAATTAGGTTTGACGACACAGAAATTGGTGAGACAATTGCGGCAGCAATTGAAGGTTCAACCGACTCAGTTGCAGCGAGGCGATCGCTTGGTGGATATTCGAGTGCAACTGAATGAAGACGCGATCACCCAACCTTCCCAACTGGAATGGTTGCCGTTATTTATCGATAACAATCGTCAAATTCGCCTGAGTGATGTTGCCAGGATTGAAAGGTCAGGCTCAGGTGAAATTCAGTGATTAACCAGCGTCAGGTTTTTATTATTGCTGGAACTTTAGCTGAAGAAGCAAGCAGGTGCAGCACTTCAGGAAATGAATACGGTAATGCAAAATCTGGATCTCCCGAGAGGGCGTTGGTGTGCTACCTAGTTCGACGGCAGGCTTAACCAACAGTGCAAGGACTCACTGAAAACTTTGGGTGGGTTGGCTGCCTTCTTGGTTTTGTGGTGCTGGCAGTGCAATACAATTCACTGATCGATCCACCAGTGATTATGTTCACCGTGCCTTTGGCTTTAGCTGGGATTTTGGACTTTACATCACCGAAACAGCAATTGGTGCAACTGTACTAGTAGGTGCGGTGTTACTGGAAATTGTGGTTAACGCTGCTATTCTGGTAGAGTTGGCGAACCAAATTCGCGAAGAGTTAGGTTGTGATCGCTCCTCGGCAATCATCAAAGCTGCCCGCAACGCCTGCGCCCAATTGAAGACTACTGTCACCACCATTTTAGGTATATTCCCTCTAGCACTAGGAATCGGGGAAGGTTCGGAATTTCTGCAACCATTGGGGATTGTCGTTTTTTACGGGATGGCGATCATAACGCTGCTGACTTTGTTTATTATTCCTTGCTTTTATGTCATGCTGCACAATTTATTCCATTGGAATCGTGGTCAGCAGTTGAAGTTAAGAATACCCAAAATTTTAGGAAAAGCTTTAGCCAAACTTTTTTGGTAATAAGAAATGACTTAAACGCAGAATTCCTAACTATTTATTTTTTACTTTCTTCTTAATCAACCTAAACCGAGTTCCCGTTTGAGCAAATCAATTGATTGGCTACCAATATAACTATCGCAGCGCATCAGCTTAGGTGGACGAATAATGTCTTCTCTAGCGGCTTGAACTGCTGCCTGCACCATAGAAAAACTTGCTTGATCGCTAATGATTAATTGAGCACTCTTAACAATTGCATTTAGTTTATGGGCATCTCCTAATTGAGCAGTCATCACTAATAGTTCATCACCCTAAGACTAGGAATAATCACTTCCGCCGCCCGGAGAATACCAGAACTTAGGCTAATTATGCCAACATAGCTGTCTTTAGGCAGTTTTTAAGTAGCTGAATTTCTTGGGCGTAGTCGTAGATATCAACAGGGATAACACGCACTGATTTGGGAGCCGCGATCGCCTCTGCCTCGGCAATAAAACGACTCGTGACAACAGTGCCAGAGGAAGTTTGATTCAGCACGTTCGCTAATTCCTCCATCGACACAAGTTGCACTGGGATTAACAGCGTTTGTTCCAGTTCCTGCACCATCAACTCGCCAGCACCTATATCCTGAGCGGGAACTGTAACTAATACCCGCACTACAGCGCAATCGCCAGTCAATTTAGCTAAAAATAGCTCACGAGCCTGGTTGGTGAGCAGCCAAGTTTTGAGCAATAACTGATCTACACTTTCTTGCACAATCTTGTCCGCTTGGGGATATTGTTCTGAAGATAGGAACCGGAGATGGGTTCCGCCTTAGTGATTGAGCGCGAACGTAAGAATAATTTGACCCAGCAATGCTTTCACCAGCCCGTTTTCCTCAGCTGACGGTACACTTTGCTAATAGTATTACGGTGTAGACCAGTTTGCATTGCCAATGCTCGTGTACTGGGCAAGCGATGACCGGGAAGAAAATTGCCGGAGAGGATTTACGCAAACCGAATTTTGGCTAAATAACTGAGTTGAAGCCGGAATTTCACTATCTGGCTGGATACGAAACTGAGCTATCACTCCTCCTTTAAATGTAAGAGCGGTAATAGAGCAAGCCTGATATGCTATTTATCAAAGACTCAAATACTTTTTTTAGGTTCAATTGCTTAAAGTAAAAATTTATCAGGTAATTTCTCTGGTCACGGCTTTACGGCCACCGGGCTGGGTCATTTATAGTTTGATCGGGGATAGCATCTAGATATTGGCACAGATTATCTCCAAATCTCAAAGATTGGTAAAATCATCATGGTACAAATTCCTACCGCTCCCCTCACAGTTCCTCCCCTCGAGTTAGAAAGTGCCGCGTACCTGGCAACGCCAATCAACGGAGGTTCTTATCCAGGTATTGTGGTTTTACAGGAGATTTTTGGAGTAAACGCTCATATCCGCGAAGTCACAGAACGGATTGCCAAAGAAGGTTATGTAGCGATCGCGCCAGCTTTATTTCAACGCATTACCCCCGGTTTTGAGACTGGCTATAATCCCCAGGATATTAAAATTGGCAGAAAATACAAGGAACAAACCAAAGTCTCAGAGCTATTAGGCGATATCCAGGCGACGATTGACTACCTTAAAACCCAACCCCAAGTAAAAAAAGATGCCATTGGCTGTATCGGCTTCTGCTTTGGTGGTCATGTTGCTTACCTAGCTGCTATTCTACCAGATATCAAAACCACCGCTTCCTTCTACGGTTCTGGCATCACCACACAGACTCCTGGAGGCGGCTCTCCCACTGTTACTCGGACACCAGAAATCATGGGTACTCTTTATGCTTTCTTTGGTATGGAAGATGCCAGCATTCCAGTTGAACAGGTAAATAAAATTGAGGCAGAGCTAGAGAAACACCACTCCCATCGTGTATTTCGTTACGATGAAGCAGACCACGGTTTTTTCTGCAACCATCGCGCTAGCTATAATTCTGAAGCTGCTGCTGATGCTTGGGAACAGGTGAAACTTCTGTTTAGACAACTCTAAAATGCCTAAACTTTGAATCACATCAGTAGAGCTTTAACCAAACTCAACTGAATAATGTTTGGAATAACTCTAACGGCACTGGGTCAAACCGCAACTCACATTCAACAGTCATGAAATCCGAATCGAAATCTGATCAAGCAGCCAATTCGTCTTTTTCTATGGACGATTTTGCCAAAGCACTTGAACAACACGACTACCAGTTTCAAAAAGGACAGGTTGTGCGTGGCAAGGTGTTCCAATATGAAAGTGATGGCGCGTATGTCGATATTGGTGGCAAATCAGCAGCTTTTGTGCCGCTGAATGAGGCTTCTTTAAAATCAGTAACAAATTTGTCGGAAGTGCTGCCATTGCATGAGGAACAGGACTTTGTAATCATCAAAGAGCAGGATGCAGATGGTCAAGTAACTGTCTCACACCGCCAGTTAGAAATCAATCAGATTTGGCAACGACTTGCTGAAATGCAGGAAAGTAGTCAATCGCTGCCAGCGCGGGTGACTGGGGTGAATAAAGGGGGCGTAACGGTCAACGTACAAGGCTTGCGGGGGTTCATTCCGCGATCGCACTTGGTTGAGCGTGACGACTTAGAAGCGCTTAAAGGTCAAACCCTGAGTGTGACTTTTTTAGAAGTTGATCGCAGCAACAACAAACTTGTCCTTTCTAATCGCTTGGCGACTCGCTCCGCCAGTTTCAGCCAGTTAGAACCAGGTCAGCTAGTTGAAGGTAAGATCACTGGGATTAAGCCTTTTGGAATTTTCGTTGATTTAGATGGTGTTAGCGGCTTGCTTCACATCAAACAAGTGAGCCAAAAATATATTGAATCCCTAGAAGCACTGTTTCAAGTAGGACAGACAATTAAGGCTGTAATCATTGACCTGGATGAAGGAAAAGGTCGCATTTCACTTTCTACGAGGGTTTTAGAAAATTACCCTGGTGAGATGCTCGAAAATATGAATGAGGTAATAGAAAATGCTGAGGCTCGTGCTAGTAAGATCAGAAGTACAATTTCTGATAGCTAAACTTGTTAAGTAACGATGGGGATGATTAGGCTACGGATTCGAGAACTTCCTAATGAAAAGGGTTGGACACTCAAGGAAGTGCTTGCTCGATCTAGTGTAGTTTCCAGTATTCTTAGAGCCTATGCGTGATCGGTTGGGATGGTAAGCATTGACTTCACTGCTATCCAAAAGTTAGCCCGCATATTTGATGTGATGGTTGAGGACTTGGTTGAGGTGGTACAGGAGTAGGCTACATCTTAATCATGGTGTGCTCGTGCCTAGCTTATCCTGTCTCTACCAAGCGCGATCGCGCTTAGGAGTCAAATGCGATCAAGTCCGACTCACTCGCCATCTTCCACTGCTCCTAAAGCTTTCAACGTGGCAGTAGTCGCTTCCGTTAAACCTGTAACGTCAGTGATATTCATACCCTCATAAGGTCTTTTACCTCTCTGGAGTTTTAAGGCACTCACCCGTCTTGACATCCCAAAGCTTAACTGTCTCGTCTTGGCTGCCACTGGCCAGGATTTCACCATCTGGACTGAAGGCAACTGACCAGACCCAACTGTCGTGCCCCTCTAAAGTCTTGAGGCATTGACCAGTGCTGACATTCCATAATTTTATGGTTTTGTCATCACCACCACTGGCCAGGATTTCACCATTCGGACTGAAGGCAACGGACCAGACCCAACTATCGTGTCCCTCCAAAGTTTTGAGACATTGACCAGTGCTAACATTCCATAATTTCACGGTTTTGTCTTCGCTGCCACTAGCCAGGATTTGCTCCTTAGTACTGAAGGCAACTGACTGGACTGGACTGGTATGTTCCTGCAAAGTTTTCAGACATTGACCAGTGCTGACATCCCATAACCTCACGGTTTTATCTTCGCTGCCACTGACCAGGGTCTTACCATTCGGACTAAAGGCGACAGACCAGACTGAATCAGTGTGTCCTGATATGTTGCGGCATTCACCTGTGTTGACATCCCATAGCTTCACCATCTGGTCATCACCGCCACTGGCAAGGGTTTGACCATCGGGACTGAAGGCGACGACTCCTACAAGATGAGTATACCCAGGCAAAGTTTTGAGACACTGACCCGTTTTTACATTCCATAGCTTCACAGTTTGATCTTCACTACCACTGACAAGAGTTTGGCCATCGGGACTAAAGGAAACAGACTGTATCCAACTGGTGTGCCCCTTTAAAGTGTTCACACATTGACCAGTATCGACATTCCATAGCCTCACGGTTTGGCCACTACTGCCACTAGCCAGGATTTGACCATCGGCGGCACTGAAGGCAACGGAGCGTACCCAGTCAGTGTACCCCTGCAAAGTTTTGAGACATTGACTATTACTGATAATCATGACATTCCATAACTTTACAGTTTGATCTTCACTAGCAGTAGCGAGGGTTTGACCATCGGGACTGAAGTTGACGGACTGGACTGGACTGGTATATTCCTGCAAAGTTTTGAGACATTGCCCCGTCTTGACATCCCATAACCTCACAGTTTTATCTTCGCTGCCACTGGCCAGGATTTCACCATTCGGACTGAAGGCAACGGACCGTACCCAATCGTCATGCTCCTGCAAAGTTTTGAGACATTGCCCCGTCTTGACATCCCATAACCTCACAGTTTTATCTTCGCTGCCACTGGCTAGGATTTCATCATTTGGACTGAAGGCGACGGACCGTACTAAACCGTCGTGAGCCTGCAAAGTTTTGAGACATTCACCTGTGTTGACATCCCATAGCTTCACCGTGTGGTCATCACTGCCACTAGCCAGGATTCGGCTATTGGGACTAAAGGCTACAGACCAGACCCAATCGCCATGTCCCTGCAAAGTTTTGAGACATTCACCTGTGTTGACATCCCATAGCCTCACGGTATCGTCACTGCTGCCACTAGCGAGGGTTTGACCATCGGGACTGAAGGCGACGGACCGTACCCAACTAGTATGCCCCTCCAAAGTTTTGAGGCATTGCCCCGTCTTGACATCCCATAGCTTCACGGTACGGTCACCGCTGCCACTGGCCAGGATTTCACCATTTGGACTGAAGGCGACAGACCAAATCCAATTGGTATGTCCCTTATAGATAAGAAATTGTTCACCATTTTTAACCCACCGCAAGCGAATCTCACTATGAGTATCACCTGTAGCAAAAAATCTTCTGTCCGAGCTATAGGCTACAGACAAAACATTGCCCAAGATTTCAGTAAAAACAGACCCAGCTAGATTGGCGTGGGCGAAATTTGCCTTGTGCAAATTCACATTCCGCAGGTCTGCTTGCCAAATAGTCAGATCAGAAAAATCATGACCACTTAAATCAGTCTTCAACTGAGAAAGCAGATTGAGAACATTTCCTCCTACATATCCTGGTTGTAGCGGTGAGCGCTCTTGCAGCGTTGATAGAATTTCAATTAGCTGAACTTCAAGACTTCTTTGACTTCCCAAAGTAGCGATCAGTCCATCCTTAATGGGTTTGAGGATCAGGCGGATTTGAGTTTCCCTAACGTTGTCGCTTGCCGTAGCTTGAATTAGGGCATGGCTGTTAAAGAGGTCAGGATGTCCTGTCCTACTTTCATCGCTAACGTTATTTATAAGATGGTCTGTAATCTACTCAAAGACTACATCTTGTATGGTGTAGGTGCTCCTGTCCTAATTTCTTCGCTTACCTTTTTTATCAATTGGTCTGTCATGTACTCCATGACGACGTTTTGTAGGGTGAAGCCTGCCTCGCCTCTCTCAATCAGCGATCGCCGCTTTAGAGATGCCAGATCTGCTATTAGTTTTTGTTGCGCTCCCGATAAAACAATATCCTCTTGCAGTTTTAAGTCTGAAACTGGCTCACGATTAATTGCTAGCCAGTACATTATCTCCTTCTCTGAAGCCGACAATCGATTGAACTGCTCATCTAAGATGTCGCGAATATCATCAAACAATACCTTGCCTGGTTTTAAATATATTTCTATAAATTCAGGAATATTGCCATTCAATATTTCTTGAATAGCTGAAGCAGCAATCTTTAATGCCAGGGGATTACCTGCATAGTATTCAACTACTACTCTCCATTCATCCTCTGAGCCAGAAAAGGAACCGTATTCTGTAAAAATGCTCTTTACATCTGTCGCATCCAAACCATTCAACTGTAGTGAACGCACAGGGCGCGTTTGTCCTTCCAGTAAAGCAATTTCTTTGGGCTTCTCCCGACTGGTTAGCACCAAGCAGCTTTGATGGGGTAATTCTCCCAGTTGTCTCAGTAATTCACCGTAACCCTCATATCCCTCTCGATATTGCCCCGCGCGATCACCCCCCCGCAGAATTGACTCGGCATTATCCAGTACCAGTAGACAGCGTGAAGAGCGCAAATAATTAATCAGCCGCGATACTTTACCATTTACAGTATCTTGTAAATCCGTTTCCTGCTGGTTAGATAGGAACTTGATCAAGTCTACCAGTATGTTTTCGACTGGTGGGGCATTGCGGAGCGATCGCCAAATCAGGTAATCAAACTCATTCTGAATCTGTTCTGCTAGCTTGACAGACAGCGCTGTTTTGCCAATTCCCCCCATGCCCAACAGCGCCACTAAGCGGCAGCGATCAATGACAATCCATTGTTCTAGTTTAGCCAGTTCTTCAGTACGTCCATAGAAAACAGAGACATTAGGCGCTTCTCCCAAATCTTCTTGGTGCAAGTGCGCAAGTTGCCGAGACTTAGTGCTAACTTCATTTAGGCGAGAGTTGTCTAAATCTGCTATTTCTTGCCAATCCAGCCTCAATATGTGACAAATCTCTACGAAATTTAGGTAATCTATGGGTTTGCCATTAAGGAAATTGCTGATAGTGAAGCGAGCTAGTCCCAACTCCTCAGCTAGAGCTTGCTGACTGGGAAAACCATTACGCATGACAGCAAGTTTGACTTGTGGTATGAACCCTGAGGTGACTCTGAGTGATCGCGACATAGCTCTTCATAGGAACGCTACTTAAAATCATAGCCCTCTTTTGCTTCTCGTAAGCCTAACATATATCTGACAAAATCAAACACTTCTCAGACGTAAACTCAGTCACAAGTCTGACATATATCTGACAAAATCAAACACTTCTCAGACGTAAACTCAGTCAGCGCTAGTCAATGATATAAATAGAGCTACTATACCCGCAGTATAAATTTATATACTATTGCAGGATGTAGGACATCTAAACCTAGCACTCAAAACCTTGGAGAGCATATGCCACCAAACACTTTAGAGCAAACACCAGTAAAAATATCTGATATTCCAGAGAAGTACCCTAAACAATGGGTGACTGTGAAAATTACCCAGCGTGATCTGTATGGCTTACCTCTTGAGGGAAAAGTCATGCTTTATGCAAAGTCCAAGACGGATATAGTTGATGGAACTAAAAATCTCAAAGTTAATGACTTATACGTTTTTTACACTGGTAGGATTGATGATGACGTGGATCAGAAAAGTAACATAGGTCAGTAGTGAGTGTAGTAGTTTTTACAAGAAACGAAAACTTTAGGCAACTTAACTTATGGGTGATACCAGTTGCAATAACAGGTGGGCAAAGAACTATTACCTTTGACCTACTACTAGACACGGGTGCCCAAAGAACAGTCCTATCTTTTGATGTGAAGGACTTGGTAGGTGGTGTAGAGGAGACAGGAGATACAGTAAGAGGCAGCGGTATGAGCAATAGCTCTCAGTATCCTATTGGAAGAGTTAGAAATCTAGAAATCGGATTAATAGCTTTGGGCAGCTTAGATATTTTATTGGGTAGTTTACCAAATCCTTTTAAAAGGAAAGATATTGACGGTGTGCTAGGAGCTGATGTGCTGTGTCAGCTTCATCTGAATATGGACTACCCAGAAGGACTGCTGGTAATTAGAGGAGGTGCTTGCTAAGTGAATACTCAAAGAAGTTACTGGTGATTCTAGAGAATCATTGTTTTTACTAGGAGTAATTTTAAAGACTACTGTTTTTTCTATGAATTAGTTATTTATATGTCTGAAAGCTATGAGTCTGAGCGAAAGCTGAAGATAGTTTCTTTACCACCTAAAGTAGTTGTTATTAACAAAATTGAGCGAGAAGTTGAATCAAGGGGGTCAGTTGAAGAGGAAATAATTCTGGCTCCTTTTGGATTAGACGAGGAGAAGGCTGTTGAAAAGCTGGGTGAACTTATTGATAAGGTTTATGAAGAGTTCTCTCAAGCTTGTGAAAATCGGAATCTAAATTGGGAGGCTGAACTTGAACTTGGCATGGAATTTGGCGTCAAGTTTACAGCAAAGCTAAAAATATTTCCTAAATCTTGATAGTGTGCATTGGGTAATTCGGATCTACCTGTACAACAAGACAGGGCGATCGCACCCTTCCCAATCCTACTTCCTAATCAAAGGAGCGATCGCACTCAGCAATTTCTAAGCCAAAATCTGTGCAATCATTCGGTTAGCTTGTGCGCTGTACCCGCCACCGAATAAATTAAAGTGATTCAAAATGTGATACAGATTGTAGAGCGTTTTCCGCTTTTCGTAGCCTGGATCTAAGGGAAAAACCTCGTTATAGCCGTGATAAAAGGCAGCGGGGAAACCGCCAAATAATTCCGTCATAGCGATATCGACTTCGCGATCGCCAAAATACGTAGCTGGATCGAAAATCACTGGTTCCCCCGTGACAGTACAAGCTGCATTACCTCCCCATAAATCGCCATGTACTAAGGAGGGTTGAGGCTGATAATCTGCAAACATTAGCGGAATAGCTGCTAGTAACCGTTCTTGTTGAGGAAAATGCCCTCCCTGGTGTTTAGCCAGTTGAAATTGATAACCTAGCCGATGTTGAGCATAGAATTCAGCCCAGTCTGCTGTCCAGGTGTTAATTTGGGGCGTGGAACCAATAGTATTATTTTGCTTCCACCCCATACCTTGATTACTGAAACTAGATAAGCCGAGTCAGCAGCTATGCCCCAGCAAATTGGTTTGGGGACGCGGATAGTAGCTGTTTCCAGCATTTGCTGTAAACCTAGTGCCTCAGCCTCAAACATTCCAAGTTGGGATGCTTGATTAAGCTTGACAAAGTAAGTATCGTTGTCGCTGCTCAAGGCATAGCCTTGATTAATGCAGCCTCCACTGACCGAGCGGTGGTGAGTGACAGTAAACTGTTTTGCTGTCACTTTTCCAATATGCTGGGCAATTTCTGTCCACATAGTTATTAAGCTGGCTTCAAGGCAACAACACCATAGGCAGTTGGCGAAAGATACTGTTGAGCAGCAGATTGAAGAGCAGCGGCATTTAGAGCTTGAATAGTAGCAGGGTAGTTGAAAGCTGGTTCCAAGTCTCCTAGCATTGATTGGTAATAGCCATACAAACCAGCGCGATCGCTTGGTGTTTCATTGCCAAAAACAAACCGATTTGCCACTTGCGTACTGACACGGGCAATTTCCGCCTCTTGTACAAGTTGAGTTTGGATAGTGTGGATATGTTGAGCGATCGCCGTTTCCACAGTTTGCAAATTTTCTACTGGGAGTTGAGCGGAAATATAAAACGTTCCCTGTAGGCGTTGCGTCATGTTGCTAACAGAAATACTAGAAACTAAACCCCGTTCCTCGCGTAAATCTCGCACTAGCCTTGATGTGCGTCCATGCCCCAAAATCGCTGCTAAAACATCCAGTGCATAAGTCTGTTTTAGCTGAGTCAACCCTGGAACCCGCCACACCATCACCAGTCGTGCTTGCTGCAAGCTCTCATCAACAACTTCCTGGCGGACAATTTCTGTAAAAGGTAATTCAGGATTAATTTTAGGTAGGCAATTACTTTCCCCTGTCCGCTGTCCATTGCTAGCTTCTGTAAAGCCATCTGCCACAATCTGGATTAATTCTTCCACTGGTAAATTGCCCACAGCTACAGCTGTAATCGACTGAGGATGATACCAAGTAGCATGAAAGTCGCGCATTTGCTGCGGTTTTAGCTGGGAAATAACTTCAAATGGTCCCAGTACAGGTCTGCGGTAAGGCAGCTGGTCAAATGCCATCTGCATTGCCTGTTGAAAAGTACGGCGGCGGGGATTATCATCTGAACGGCGAATTTCTTCTAAAACTACCAATCGCTCTCGCTCAAAAGCCTGATCTGGAATACTTGCCTTAAGAACCACATCAATTTGTAGTGGTGCTAAGTCTGCAAAATCTTTGGGAGCAGTTGTAATGTAATATTGAGTGTAGTCTTGGCTGGTTGCAGCATTGGTAACAGCACCCCGTTCCTCAATTTGACGCTCAAATTCACCACTATTTAACCGAGCAGTTCCTTTAAACACCATATGCTCTAAAAAGTGAGCCATACCATTGAGCGGATCTGATTCAACAGCTGAACCAATATTGACCCACAAACTTAAGTTAACCGCTTCGACTGGCATTTGCTCCGCTATTATAGTTAGACCATTGGGTAATTGGTGCAATGTAGGAGCATTAAGACGAGGAAATTTCAGGGTTGAAGTCATTTGTGCTATTAAATGGGCTAATACTTCTTTATCTTACTTAGTTAGCACAGAAGCACTGATGGCAGCATTAGCTACCAAGTTTATAACTATTAAAATTGCGACAAATAACGAATTACCAAAAACGCCTATCTAGTCCTCATTTTTGTGTCTATATAGGGAAAACCATTTTTTAGAACAGAAAATTTATTAAGAAGCCTTTTAAGATAAGTGCTGAAACATCTGTTTTTATACATTTCAGCCTAAACCAAGTTTTCTATTCCTTAATTGAAGGTTTAAATATAAAGCTCGATATATGCGACAGGTATAAAACAAAAAAGTAACATTTATAATATTCAAATACAAAGAAAAATAACAGTGTCATCTACGTAATTGGAGTAGTAAGTTTAGTGGAATACAAGCAGATAGGCGGTAGATATAACTTTACCACCCAATAAAC
>JAUJND010000041.1 GCA_030446505.1 Chroococcidiopsidaceae cyanobacterium YX2bin18
CGCTCAGACTCGTCCGAAGAACACTATTGATCGTCGGGTTGTAGAACACTTGATGCTAGAAATGCACTTGCTGTCAGTCAATACTGATTTTAGCTACAACTCTATTTATGGGTTGGGTGTAGTCACTGCCTTTGAGCGGTTTATGGAGGGCTACCACCCAGAACGTGATAAAAACTCAATTTTTAATGCCTTGTGTCAAGCTGTAGAGGATGCTCCGCAACGATATCGGCAGGATGCTGAACGGTTAAGTGCTTTAGCTAAGAAATTATCAGCGAATGAATTAATGGCATGGTTGAGTGGTGCTGAGACTGATCAAGCTGATGATTTGCAACAGCAACTCCAAGTGATCGCCAACAACCCTAATTTTAAGTACAGCCGCTTGTTCGCCATTGGGTTATTTACCTTATTAGAAGTAGCAGATCCTGAACTAGTTAAAGACGAAAATCAGCGAGTTGAGGCGCTTAAAACTATCTCTGCTGCGTTAAATTTGTCTGAGGACAAACTCAACAAAGACTTAGAGTTATACCGCGCTAACCTAGAAAAAATGGCACAAGCGTTGATTACTATGGTAGATATGCTTGCAGCTGAACGCAAAAAACGCCAACAGCGTGCTCAAGAGCGGAATGTAGTGGTTATCCCAACTGCCACCGATTCGACTCAATCCGCGGATAATCAGCCCCAAGATAAAGCTTCTTCAGGCTCGTAATTGGAGTAACTGAATAAACGCTTTGCGCCTTGCAGGAGGCTAGTCAACATCGGCGAATTAAATATTCGCTACCCTGCAAGAGTCGCAAAGTGTGTAAGTTGGTGAAGCTTCAGACTGCCATTGTCAAGGAAGAGGACAAGGGGACTTGGGGAAAACCCATATCTTCAGATATGGGCAATTCTTGCAAGGACGCATTGTTTCTCACAAATAGTGTCTCGAACCAAATTTTTCTTCTTTCTCCACGCCTCAAGTCGGGGGTAACAAAAACCCGTTTGACCACGGGGAGTTTTTCTTCTTACCCTTCCAAGTCTCCCCTTCCCCTTGTCCTATAAAGGTGAGGAAATAACTTGATTTATCTAACAGGTTTAATGTTGTATAGCAAGACTACTCACCTCTTTTGAAAATCATCCCAGATCGAAAAGCAGGATTTCCGCGCCTATATCGGTGCTAATTTCAAGTTTTTCTCCACTTATTTGCGCCCCATCCCCTTCCCTAAGAGGATTACCGTTTAAGGTTGCTACGCCCTTTGCTATCTGTAACCAGGCATAACGATTTGGCTTTAAATTATGAGTTACACCATTACCAGGTTCGATAACAGAAGCATATAAATCAACATCTTGGTGGATAGTAACAGCACCGTCACGACCATCTTTAGCAGCAATTAAGCGTAGTTTGCCGCGCTTTTCTTCTAGGGGAAAGTCCCGTTGTTCATACCTTGGCTGCAATCCTTGTTTGTCAGGAATAATCCAAATTTGTAACAAATGAACTGGTTCAGTCTCAGAAGCATTAAATTCACTATGAGTGATGCCAGTACCAGCACTCATGATTTGTGCTTCCCCTGGATGAATTATTGCGCCAGTGCCTAAACTATCTTTATGCTCTAGCGCACCTTCTAGCACGTAGGTAAGGATTTCCATATCGCGGTGACTGTGAGCACCGAAACCAGCACCAGGGATAATGCGATCATCGTTAATTACTCGTAGAGAGCGAAAACCCATGCGCTGGGGATCGTAAAAACCGCCGAAGGAAAAGGTGTGATAGCTATCCAACCAGCCAAGTTTGGTATGGCCTCGTGCATAGCGATCATGGATTAAGCTGCTCATTGTATTTTGAGACATCTGTTGCACCTCTGTGTACTGTTTTAGTTAAGTTTTTGGCAACGCCCGATTACTTCTACTTGCTACCTGGTTTTCCAGAGGGTGGAGCAGGGCGATAATTACTATCAGTTTAGATTCATCTTTGGCTCTAGATCTGCTCTTTGTACTGGAGTTAAGCGCTGATAGTTTTTGCAAAGCAGTAGAACGATAATTCCATTATAGTTTAACATCAAATTAATTAACATTAAACTAAGCGATTAAATAAAGTGCGCTCAGGCACAAAACTGAAATGTAGGCTAATGCCTATTCCTGTTTTCCAAGTCGCCGACACAAACGCTCCAATTCTTCTTGCTCAGCTGCTGTAAGAATGCTCATCTCATTCACGACGGCTGCGACATGAGATGGAAAAATCTGGCTAATCAGTTGTTGTCCCTTCTCTGTCAGGTAAATACTTACGCAGCGCCGATCTTCTATTTCACGTTCACGTCTAACCAGTTCCCGCTTTTCCAGGTTGTCAATGACCATAGTAATATTGCCGCCGCTTTTGAGCAGTTTTTCAGCGAGGTCACGTTGGTACAGTGGACCCAGGTGAAAAACTGCCTCAAGTACACCAAATTGGGAAACAGTTAAATGAGCCGCATCTAGGTGTCGATGGATACGAGCTGATACTGAATCTGCTGCACGTACCAATTTTATGTATGTATTTAAGGCTGTAACCTCTTCTTTCGTACCAAGATATCGAGTTCCCATCAATTGTTCTATGTCTAATTATTCAATATTAATTTATTAATCACTAATTATTTTCGTCAATTAAGGAAGGACAATTGTGTCGGCTACTTTCCGGAAGTGCATAGTGCTGACTAACTAAGAGGCATCTGCGTGCGATCGCTAGGAAGATAGAATTGGGAGGTAAGAAAAATTGCTTTCTCACCCCATCCCAACGAGAGTGTTTGACTTAGGCAATCTCAACTAGTAGGCATCAAAGTTTAACTACCTTCACCACCTTCACCACCTTCACCACCTTCAGTGGTTTCTGGAGTCGTTCCCGGAGTTGTTTCCGGCGCTGCCTGTTCTGCTGCGGGTGGTGCTTGTTCTGTTTGTTCTCCTCCGCTCTCTCCTCCTTCACAGCCTACAAGCGGCGTTATTAATCCGAGGAGCAACAAAATTCCTGCTGTTTTTCTTTGCATAGTGGTGTCCTTTTGTGTATTCAACAAATAAGAAAAATTGTCAACTGTTTTTCACTCTACAAGTAAATGGCAAATTATACTACACCTCAAGGCGTTACTCACAGCTTTTGGCTAGCTTCTTAACCAAAGTCGAAGTTACCTCGTGGACTCAAACACAGGTTGAGCTAGAAAGTTGATAAGAGTACTTAAACAAGTAGATAGTGCGCTGATGGCAATCAGGAGAAGATCCACTCTGATTATTTCCTTGATGCTCTTTCTCAATAACTCTTCTGTTTATGGAGGGAAACTAGTGATTGAAAGTATCGCAGAAAAACGCACTTTTAAACTTAAGGCAAGAAAGCTTTAAATCTAAATTGCGCTGTCTTCTCTTTCTCCTAAACTCTAGCTAGCCCATTCTTCACTTCCAGCCATTGCTGTCCATTAGCTTTACGGCTGCTGGATTATTTTCTCCATAAGCAGCAACATTAACGTTAGAACCTTTAAAGTTACCAAAGCTAGCAACTGTCTGATTCGGCTTCATGCCTGAAATAACAGGTATTTCATTATTGACATTGGCAAAAATTTCCTGCGCTTCTGGGGTAGCTAAATACTCTAAGAAAGCGATCGCGCCTTCTTTATGCGGAGCACCTGCAACTACACCAGCGCCATTAATATTCACATGAGTTCCATCTAGCTTCTGATTGGGGAAGAACACGCCAATTTGGGAAGCAACTTTTTTGTCTTCCGGATCACTTGACTGTTTCAGTCGTGCCACATAGTAATGGTTAACGAGTGCTATGTCACATTCACCCGCTGCTATGTCTTTAAGTTGGGAAACGTCGTTGCCCTCCGGGGGACGGGCGAAGTTATTAACTAAGCCTTTTAACCATTTCTCTGTTTCTTGGACACCGTCCTTTTCAATCATCCAGGCAACTAGAGACTGATTGTAGATGTTCTCTGAACTGCGAACACAGAGTTTGTCTTTCCACTGTGGTTGAGCTAATGCCTCATAAGTTGAGAGAGTATTTGGATTCACTCGCTGTTGAGCATAGGCAATAACCCGCGCCCGCTTAGACAATCCCACCCAATATCCTTCAGGAGAGCGCAAATTTTCTGGGATCGCTGATTTTAGCTTTTCTGAGGAAACTGGTTGTAAAATTCCTGCTTCTTGCGCTCGCCAAAGACGACCCGCATCAACAGCAATAAATACGTCGGCAGGGCTATTTGCCCCTTCACTCTTAATCCGTTCAATTAGTTGGTCAGATTCACCTTCGATGAGATTAACTTTAATGCCTGTCTTTTTCGTGAAATCTTCGTACAGAGCATTATCAGTATCATAGTGACGCGATGAATAAAGATTAATTTCGCCCGTCTTAGGTTCACTTGTTACATTTTCTGCACTCGTTTCTTGTACAGGTGTTTCTGAAGTGCATCCGGTGGCAAGGAAAACAGTAAGTCCTGTAAAAAAGCTTACTAATTTGTGTTTAGTTATTTTCATTTGCAATTCGTTCTCTCTAAATACCAAACAGGTTAAGTAAAGCGACCTACGTTGAATTCTACAGGGATGATGCAAGTAATTCTCAATTGTTTTAAATATAATTAGACGATGCTTATCCCAAGGTAATGCTATTACTGGTGTGTAAAGACTGGTCATAGACGCGAGCACAACATCAGGGTTTCAGTTAATCCTGGCAGTCTTAGAAGTGATGATAAAACTTCTCAAATATTACTTGACTAGCTGGCACACGCTGGAGAAAGATAACTCAGAAATTGCGTGAGGTGGGAAATACTCGGATAGCGTGTTTCGCAACCGATATTCGCACCGTGTTCCCACAGGTAGAGCGGTTTCTGCTAAGGTACGAGCAATTAGCTCACGTCCAGAGGGAGTTTTGGAGGCAGTAGCGGCGATCGCCCCAAAGGCGGGTGAGCATGAACCACCACATCAGCAGCATCATCAGGGTAGATCATCGTCTTCTGGCGAATCATCAATTCGCTTTGTTGAAGCAGGAATCGCTACTCAGGGGAAAACAGCCAATCTCAGTTTCCCAGACACGCCCTTGACGGTGAGCAGGGATAAAGTTTGCCTGGGTAACAAACTCGGCAACAAATCGAGATGCAGGCTCTCGATATAACTCTTCAGGTGTACCGACCTGCTCCACCCTGCCGTCGCACATTACTGCCACGCGATCGCAGATGGACAGTGCTTCTTCTTGATCATGAGTAACCAAAATACCAGAAGTATTTGCTGCCTTAAAAATATCCTCAGTTCCTGCCGCAACCTCAAACTAACTTGCACGTCTAGATTGCTCAGCGGTTCGTCAAGCAAGATCATCGCTGGCTGAGGAGCGAGGCGCGCGCGAGCAAGGGCAACCCGTTGCTGCTGTCCGCCAGAGAGTTGATGAGGGTAGCGGTTTTCCATGCCTTCTAGTCCTACTAAAGCAATTGCCTTTTTGACTTGTTTCTCACTGAGACAAGTGACATCCCAGCAGTGTGCTGTAAACCAAAAGCAATATTTTTGATGACATTTAAGTGAGGAAATAGGGCATAGTCGCTTGAAACACCATGCCTACGCTCCGCTTTTCTGGCGGCACACAGCGATCTGCTCCTGCCACGAGTACTCGTGCAAGTTCAATGGTTCCGCTTTCGGGTTGTTCAAAGCCGGCAATCAACCGCCGCAAAGTTGTCTTGCCACAACCGGAGGGACCCAACAGTCCCAGCAATTCTCCCTGGTGCAGAGTCAATGTTATTGCGGAAACGGCAGGAGCAGCACTGGAGAAAACTGTTTAGTGACACTGTTTAGATGCAAAATTGCGGATTGTGCCATGCGAACTAAATAAACCTTAATGTAAAGTGAGGATTGTGCTTAAAAATCTGAGCAGAAAGAAAAACAAGTAATTCTTAACTTTGATTAGTATAAATTGTCTTTGCAACTATTTCTCATTAAGGTTGAAAATAACTTGGGAGTGCTTGTGATGCCTTCATCTCCTTTGAGGTCTGTAGTCGCCCCTGGCACAGTCTGAGTGTCAATGGCTGGACAATCTTAGTAATGCCGATTGCTGCACTGATTGCCGCACCGATTTTGGTTGTCCTGAGCAGTGTCTTTACAGATTCCAGGGAGGTATGGGGTCATCTAGCCTCTAGTGTTTTGCCGATCTACATCACCAATTCCCTCTGGCTGATGCTAGGCGTGAGTATTGGGGTGTTAGCGATTGGAGTGGGAACTGCCTGGCTGGTAACAATGTGTCGGTTCTCTGGTAGCCGCATCTTTGAATGGGCATTGCTGCTGCTCGTTGCCGCCCCAGCATATTTGCTGGCATACGTTTACACAGAACTACTGGAGTTTTACGGACCTATCCAGTCAACGTTACGCGGTATTTTTGGCTGGAGTAGCGTCAGGGATTACTGGTTTCCTAATATCCGGTCGCTAGAAGGAGCGATCGCCATGCTTACTTTAGTTCTTTACCCCTACGTCTACTTGCTGGCACGAACGGCGTTTTTGGAGCAGTCGGTATGTACCCTCGAAGCCAGTCGCTTATTGGGTTGCAGTCCTTGGCGAAGTTTTATCAAGGTTGCCCTGCCTCTAGCTAGACCGGCGATCGCCGCAGGTCTGGCGCTGGCGTTAATGGAGACGTTGAATGATTTTGGCACTGTGCAGTACTTTGGTGTGGATACATTTACAACAGGCATTTACCGTACCTGGTTTGGCATGGGAAAACGGGTTGCAGCATCCCAACTAGCAGCGGTGTTACTGCTATTTATTTTTTGTCTAATTTTGCTAGAGCAGTGGTCACGACAACAGATACGGTATTACCAAAACACCAGTCGGACTCAGCAATTGTCACCCTATCAGCTACAGGGGTGGCGCGCCGCTGCCGCTGGGATTGCCTGTTTTCTACCCAGCAGTCTGGGCTTTTTGCTACCAGCAGTAATTTTGCTGCAAATGGCGATCGCCAACGCCACCCAAACCTTTACCACTGGGTTTTGGAATTTTGCGGCAAACAGTCTCACCTTAGCAACCCTGACTGCGGCTCTAGGGGTAATCATTGCGCTTGTAATGGCATATGGACTCAGGCTACATCCCAGCTTGAAAATGAGCTTGGCGGTCAGAACCGCTTCTGTGGGATATGCCGTACCAGGAGCCGTTATTGCTGTCGGTGTGTTGATCCCCATTGGCAGATTTGACAATGCCGTTGACGCTTGGATGCGAGCCAGCTTTGGAATCTCCACTGGGCTGTTGCTCAGTGGGACGATCGCTGCTTTGGTATTTGCCTATCTCGTTCGGTTTCTGGCAATTTCCTTCAACACCGTAGAAGCCAGCCTAGGTAGGATTAAGCCTAACCTGGACGATGCCTCTCGCTCTCTTGGTCATAATTCTACCAGCACGCTACTCCTAGTTCATGCACCGCTAATGGGTCGCGGTTTACTGACTGCGGCAATCCTCGTGTTTGTAGACGTGATGAAGGAACTCCCCGCTACCTTAATTATTCGCCCCTTCAACTTTGACACCCTGGCGGTTCAAGTTTATCGTCTAGCTTCCGATGAACGACTGGCGCAAGCTTCTGCCCCTGCTTTAGCGATCGTTGCTGTTGGGATCATCCCGGTGATTCTCTTAAGTTGGCAGATGACGCATACTCGTTCCAATTAATTCTACTTTTGATGCGATCGCGCTGATTAACCTGGCTCGTAGCTACCGCAGGAAGAACAGCACTGCAATACCACTAATTGTAATTACAGCACCCGCGATCGCTCTGAAGCTGACTTTTTCACCCAGATAAATAGCGAGCGGCAGGACAAACAGTGGACTAGTGTTTGTCAGCGTCAGGGCAATTCCCACAGCCGTGAACTTAATCGCCGTCTGTTGTAACCAAATTCCCAAGTAAGTCCCAGCAAAGGCAGCAATAAAAATTGCTCTAAATATTGGTAACAAATGAAATATTTTAATTTGTGAGTAATTTTGGTTTATCGCCTCTGGCTTACCCCTAAGCCATGCTAGAGGTAGCAGCACCAGCATGGCGGCAATCAACCGCAGTAGTGTTGCCCACAAAGGACTAATGGTTGTAGTCGTCAGTACTGCCCGCGAGAGAACACCCCCAGCTGCCATTGCTAATGCTGCTAGCAGCCCAAAGCTAATTCCCCGCGTTAAGTGTACTGGGCTAAGGTTGGAGCTAGGCAACCGTTCAGTTACAACCGCAGTTACTCCGAGCATCGTTAGCAAAATACCGCACCAAGCACCAATGCTCAACTGTTCCTGAAGAAACAGCGCTCCTATTGCTGTAATTGGTGGTGCCAGAGTTTCCATTAGCAAAGCTCGACGTGCGCCTAAACAATTTAATGCGGCAAAGAAGGCTGTATCACCTATGCCAATTCCCACTACACCGCTGAGCATTAGGATGCTAAGAGAACTGGGGGCGATCGCAGGTAAGAATTCACCCCGTAAAAGCAGAGTGAGGAGCAGGAGAATAATTGCGATCGCTCCTTTAAGCAAGTTTAATCTCAAAGGCGATACTTGCTGCCCTAAGCGACTATAGATAACCGAAGACACAGCCCACAAAAATGCAGCAGATAAAGCCGCTAATTCACCTCTAAAATCTGTCATCAAATTTTCTCAGAGGAATTTTTTGTAGCTCTAAATAGGTAAGGATAAATTGCTAGCTTTTGAGGCTTTGTGCTTCTAAAGGTAGTTTTTGCCCCAATCGCGGTTCAGTACCAGCAAGTAAACGTTCAATGTTGCTGCGATGGCGCAAAATAACATACAACCCACCAGCTAAAGCAAACAACTGGTAAGGTAAAGGCTGATGCAGCACGAGCATAAATACAGAAACGGCTACTGCACCTGCAATCGAACTTAAGGACACAATCTGCGACAGGGCAAATACTAATCCAAATACTCCCAGTGTACTCAAGCCTACTTGCCAGGACATCGCTAACAAGATACCTAAACTTGTGGCAACTGATTTACCACCAGTAAAACCTAGCCAAATTGATTTACTATGTCCCAATATGGCTGCTAATCCAGCTAATGCCACTATCCAGGCATAGTTTGAATTTACTGACGAGGGAACTAAGTTGTTGCTAGGAGTAGTAAACAGCCACTGAACCAGAGTAATCGCCAATACCCCCTTCAACATATCAACGAGTAAGACTAATAGCCCTGGACCTTTCCCCAGTGTCCTTAACACATTAGTTGCGCCAGTAGAACCAGAGCCATGTTCGCGAATATCAATACCTTTAATCAGGTGCGCTGCTAGATATCCCGTAGGAACGGAACCTAGCAAGTAGGCTATAAGCATTATCCCGCCCAGAGTTAACCAAATCATAAGAAGTTATATTTTTCTTTAACGACGCTACATTTTGCAAAAGAGAAAAGTATTCTGTCTTCTTTTATTTAATACTCATAATCTCTAGCCATCCTAGGATCAGGTGCGAATGCTAATAACAGGGGAAATTGCAGCAACGCCAGACTAATCTTGTCTTCTGAGTCATCAATTATCACCAACGGCATTTGCTTGGCTTTTATAAGGCGTTCAGCTTTCACGGCAACAGCTTCAGGAGTTTCAAACAAACCTACGCCCCGATCTGGACCAAAATCACTCCGAGAAATTCCCAAGCAGTCTTGCAACCCTCGTCGCCACTCTCCTAGACTTTCGGGAGTACTAGCTAAAACTAAAGTACGGAGGCGATTTTCATACAGCGTGGATAAAAGCGATATCACTGCTGAGCTAATCAATATATTTTGCAAGCGGCTGCCCATCGTCCGCAAAGCGCCGCGTCCTCCTTGAGTAAAAAACCAGTGGGAAACTCGCTCAGCGTGAACTGGTTCAAACGTGCGGCGCAGTTGCCAAGGTGGACCGTAGTAGTCTGGTTTTGTACGGTATTTGTCAATTAAATCGCGAATTTGCTTTGTAGTCGCTTGGAACCTCTGTTCAGCAAATTGTGGCGCTGAGGATTCAGTCTGCTTAGGCTTTACAATCGGCAATTCTTGTTCCGGTGGTTTCGCTGGTACTAACTCCAGTTGTTCAGCAGCAGCAGCTAAATCCTGCAAACTACCAGTGAGATAATCTTTAAACCCCTGGACTCGAATCGCCAATTCTTGAGACGTTCCAGCAAAACTTGTTCGCATTTCCGCCCGGATGCGTTCTTGGCGACGTTCTAGCTGTTCAACAGCAATTTGTAGCGCCTGTCTACGTTGCTCCAACTGTACCAGAGCCTCTTGCACCACTCGTCCCATCGTCATTTGAGTTTGGGAAACTTGCTCAGAGAGCACTTTGTAAGAAGCTTGCAGGGTAGAGATTTCCTGTCTTAGGACTTGTTCTTGGCGTTGCAGCTGGGCGACTCGCTGCGCTGCTTCTGACACTGCCCAATTATTTGCTGGTTCTTCTTCAACAGGAGAAAGTTGATCTTGAAGATCAACCAAAAAATCAATAACTGAGTCTTCTACTGGTTCTACTTTAGACCTTTGCAATTCTTGCTGACTAGCTGATTGTATCTCCACTGGAGAACTTTGCGATTCTTGCTCAGATGAAGATTCAGCAGCTGGTTCTTGAGTTTTAGGTTCGTCTATATTCATAAAAAGTAGTGCAAGTCCTAAAGCAATCAATAAACAGTTATTGGTTTATCAAGCAATGCTTAGGGGTTAATTTCCTCAGTCTCTACTCTGGGACAGCGTTGTTCTAGACAGATTTTAAGTGTTTTGGCATCAAACAGAATTGGCAAAAAGTGGATACTTTTAACTTCTTTAAAGTAGAACAGAATTGGAACTACAGACCAGAAAATTTGCCAATTGCGCCAGTCTTGATAAGGAAAATTGCGAATTAATGTTTCACCTCGATAAATATCTAGCGCAGTTTCGCTAAATTGCAGACGTAGTGTTGCAGCTTGGAACATGAGAAACAAGCCGAAAATGGCAATTGCCCCTCCCAACCAAGCTGAAAGTAGTAGTAAGGGAATCGCAGCAATGACTAACACTAAAGGCAATGTGTAGCTAGGCGTGAGTTGAACGGTTGATGCCGATGGCACAAAGGAAGTGGTCATCATTAATCCTGCCATATTAGTAGACGTTTACTTTATTTCTATTCTAAAGGTCAAGCCTTTAGGAACCCTGAAGCACTGCACTACCAGTTCCTTGGAACATTACCCAAGAGAGAAAAAAGTTGCTAATAAAAATAGTTAACAGAGCAGTAACAACAGCCGCAGTAGTTGATCGCCCGACTCCCTTGGCTCCCCCAGTTGTTGTTAGACCCCAACTGCAACCAATTACAGCTATTGTCACTCCAAAGTAAGACGCTTTAATCATGGCACTACCTAGATCCCAGACACCAAGAAAGTCACGCGCTGAATCTAGAAACAGACTTTGAGGTAAGTTGTACAGATTCGTTGCAATCAGCAACCCCCCAAGTAACCCTGTAACTAGAGATAGAAGAGTCAAAGCTGGCAGCATTAAGCCGCAAGCAATCACACGGGGGATAACTAGGTAATCGATTGGATCTGTTTTGAGCATATAGAGTGCATCAATCTGCTCTGTTACCCGCATTGTGCCAATTTCTGCCGCAAATGCTGCTCCAACTCGCCCTGCCAAAATCACAGCTGTAAGGACAGGAGCGAGTTCACGGGTTAAGGCAAGAGCAACTACCCCGCCTACAGCGCTTGCTGCCCCAAAGTTAATAAACTCCCGCGTCACTTGAATAGTGAAAACCATACCGACAAAAGCAGCCGTTACTAGGGCAATTAACAGCGATTCTGGACCAGCTACTGCCATTTGATCGATGGTATTGCGTTGGTGAATCTTGCCCTTGAGCAGGTGAATTACCACTTGTCCACCGAGTAAAATCGCTGCCAGCAACCGCTGACTCCACATACCTAAGCTTGAATTCTGTATTTCACTCAATGGGCTAATGCCGATTCGATACTTGGGTTAAGAATAGCTAATTGCAGCAATAAATTTTTGTTGGATATCTTTATATTTGCCTCAACTCCTTAGCCAACTGCCGTTGTTGAGTTATGCTATTTAGATTAAATTTTGGCATATTTGTCCAGCCTTAACTGAGCTTTAAGTGTAGGTAAAGATTAACTAGGCATTCTTAACCAGTTGCTAGTGTAACTAAAACGCGGAAACAGGCGCAGGAGCAAAGAATTTATCAGAACTTTTGTTACCTTAATCGGTTTAGGCAACTGACAACATTAGTTTGGGATAGTAAATAAAAATTTAATAAAGATTTAAGATTTTTGAAATTTGGAGTGGTCAAGAGCGATCACCCATATTAGGGATGCCACCCACTGAATGTTGATCTCAATACTGACAAGATGCCCTAGATGAGCATCTCTAACTATCTCCTTTGCTACTGTTGACGATTATTTGCAACTTTATCGTCCCAATACTGTTCAGCACGTGTAGTTTCGGAATTAAAACTGCTGATGTAGAGGTTTAAACACTGCTGGAAGCCTACCATACAGCCAATACCTGAAATAGCGACATCCTTAACTGGGGGTAACCAATCTTTCTCCCCCCCCCTTGCCATCTGCCCCACACAGTCCGACACTGGACTTGGGAATTGAATGGCAGTCAAGAGGAAGTTCTCGTGAAAAGAGTATTATCGATTATTCTCGGAGGCGGTGCAGGCACCCGCCTTTATCCGTTGACCAAGCTACGCGCCAAGCCAGCTGTGCCACTAGCAGGTAAGTACCGCCTGATTGATATTCCCGTTAGTAACTGTATTAACTCAGAAATCTTTAAAATTTATGTCCTGACTCAATTCAACTCGGCTTCACTTAATCGGCATATTGCCCGTACTTACAACTTTTCTGGCTTCAATGATGGGTTTGTGGAAGTTCTAGCCGCGCAGCAAACGCCAGAAAACCCGAACTGGTTTCAAGGTACGGCAGATGCAGTCCGCCAGTATATCTGGCTCTTGGAGGAGTGGAAAGTTGACGAGTACCTGATTTTGTCGGGAGACCATCTCTATCGGATGGACTACCGCCTATTTGTCCAACGTCACCGCGACCAAGAGGCAGATATTACCCTCTCTGTTGTGCCGATGGATGAGCGCCGTGCTTCTGATTTCGGGTTGATGAAAGTTGACGACTCTGGTCGCGTAGTTGACTTTAGCGAAAAACCTAAAGGAGATGCCTTAGCCACAATGCAGGTCGATACGACGATTCTAGGGTTGACACCAGAACAGGCAAAGCAGAAACCCTACATTGCCTCAATGGGTATTTATGTCTTCAAAAGAGAAGTTTTGATTAAGCTTTTGAAAGAATCTTTGGAACAGACAGATTTTGGTAAAGAGATTATTCCCGCCTCAGCCAAGGATTATAATGTTCAAGCTTACTTGTTTAATGATTATTGGGAAGATATTGGAACGATTGAGGCTTTCTATGAGGCAAATTTAGCTTTAACCAGGCAACCACAGCCGCCATTTAGTTTCTACGATGAGGAGGCTCCAATTTACACTCGCTCTCGTTACTTGCCCCCTAGTAAGCTCTTAGACTGCCAAGTAACGGAATCTATCATTGGGGAAGGCTGTATCCTAAAAACTTGCCAGATTCAACATTCGGTTTTGGGGCTGCGATCGCGCGTTGAAGCAGGCTGTAGAATTGAAGATTCCCTCCTCATGGGAGCCGATTTTTATCAACCCTTTGCTGAAGAACAATCCCATTCGGAAACAGACAATATTCCCTTGGGAATCGGTGCCAATACAACAATTAGACGTGCGATCATTGACAAAAATGCCCATATTGGCTCCAATGTGCAAATCATCAACAAAGACAGAGTACAAGAAGCCGAGCGCGAAAATCAGGGCTTCTATATCCGTAGTGGCATCGTTGTAGTGTTGAAAAATGCAGTTATTTCTGATGGAACCATAATTTAAAATAGTTATGAGTTCTAAAGTTTTAAGTTTTGAGTTAAAAGAAATTTAGTCTTTTCAAAACTCAAAACTTAAAATTCAAAATTCAAAACTATTCCCAAATATGGCTCGACTAATTTTACTAATCGGGCTTCCTGGTAGTGGTAAATCAACTTTGGCAAAACAACTGCTAGCAGAAGACCCACAACGCCAGCTAATTTCAACTGATGCGATCCGTAGTCAGTTGTTTGGCGATGAAGCAATTCAGGGTTCGTGGCTGCTAATTTGGCGTGAAGTGCAGCGCCAATTTCAGCAAGCCACTGTCAACATTTCGCGTGCTGCGGTAAGCGAAGCAGTTTATGATGCCACGAATGCCCAGAGACGACATCGGCGGGAAGTCATTGCCCTTGCACGGGCAACAGGCTTTACCTATATTACGGCTCTGTGGTTAGATACCCCAATCTGGTTGTGTTTAGCACGGAATCGGCGGCGCGTCCGTAAAGTTCCAGAGGATGTCATCTTGCGGATGTATCGCCAAATCCGAGGTGCTCCCCCAACTCTCCAAGAAGTAGACTGCCTGATTCACTATCTGCCAGTTAAAGTGAGTACATACGGACATTGCGATCGCGCTTTGAGCAAGAACCGAACTTAACTATCTTTAAACCTTTGATAAGTTAAATACAATCTGTATGCCAAAAATTTTGCTAACTGGATAGCTAATCACCTTTGTCTAGCCATTCAGTCGCTTAATATTTTGGAGAAAAATAATAACCGGAATCTTTAGAGGAGGCTGGTAGATGGCTGCAACCGACTTCAAAGACTACTACTCCATTTTGGGAGTTAGTAAGACTGCCAGTATTGATGAAATTAAACAAGCTTTTCGTAAACTTGCCCGCAAGTATCACCCTGATGTAAACCCAGGCAACAAAGAGGCAGAAGCTCATTTTAAAGAAGTTAGCGAAGCTTACGAGGTGTTGTCAGACCGAGAAAAACGCCAAAAATATGATCACTTTGGTCAATATTGGCAACAGGCTGGACAGAGACCATCAGGAGGGGGTGTTAATGTCGGCTTTGACAACTTTGAGTTTGGTCAGTACAACAGTTTTGATGAGTTTATCAATGAATTACTAGGTCGCTTTGGTAGTTCTAGTCCTGGTAGCAGCAGCGCTGGAAGACAAAGCTATACTTACCGCACCCCTACTAGTGGTTCAACCGGATTCAGTGGCTTTGATAACTTTGGCGATTTTAATCGTGTTCAAGAGCCGACTAACCAGGATAGAGAAGCAGCGATCGCCCTCAGCTTATCCGAGGCTTTTCAAGGAGTACAAAAGCGCTTTAGTTTAGGCAATGAAACAATAGAAGTTCGGATTCCTCCCGGAGCTAAACCGGGCAGTCGTGTTCGCGTTCGTGGTAAGGGTACAGTCAATCCCTACAACCAAGTGCGGGGAGATCTGTACTTAAAAATAGAAATCCTGCCGCACTCGTTCTTCCAATTTGAGGGAGATAATTTAGTTTGTGAAGTGCCAATTACGCCAGATGAAGCTGTCTTGGGAGGCTCCATCGAGGTGCCAACTCCAGATGGAATAGTTAAAATGAACATTCCTGCTGGTATTCGTTCTGGTCAATCATTGCGTCTGCGTGGTAAAGGCTGGTTCCAGCCCAAAGGCGGACGCAGCGATCAGCTAGTTCGGATTGCGATCGTGCCACCAAAAGACATTAGCCCAGTTGAGCGGGAGTATTATGAGAAAATTCGTGCCAATCGTATTTTCAATCCTCGAAGTCACTTGCAACAGGTAAAACTCTAATTAGGTTATACTATAATTTTTAGAATATTAGCATTATTTTTATACTGATGTTTATGTATATGCGTACCTAGACGCTTGTTTGAACCGCGTCTAATTACTAAATATTTTTGCTTAACTACCCCAGCCTTTAGGCAGTCTGCTGTGCCATTCGAGCCTGGAAGATAGACTTAAAACTTGCAATATTCTCTGGGGTTGGTTGGCTAGTTTGCCATGCTGCACGCGCTATCAAGCGTTCCGTCCAAGCATTTAATTTTGGATAGTCGTTCAAAGGTATACCCACTCCTGGCAATAAGGGTACAACTGTTCCAGCCACAGGTTCAGCAAGAGTGATGTTTTGACTGCCAAAGTAGGGGCGATTATCTAAAAGACTCTCAAATACCGTGAGTACTGTTGCCACTTTCTGCTTTGCCGCCTCAATTTTTTCTGGATCTCCTCCAGGCAAACCTAACATTAGTGGCAATAGTGAGCTTGCTGCGGGCAATAATTCATTAATAGTTACTAACTCTACCATTCGCGCGATCGCCAAATCTTTGGCATCTTTAGGCAGCATAGTAGGCGTAGGGTATTTTGCCTCTAAATAGTCTAGGATTGCTAAAGATTCCACTATATTAAAGCCGTCATCTACCAAAACTGGAATGTGGTGAAAGGGGCTAATTGTCAAAAACTCTGGGTTAAACTGTTCGCCATTTAGTTTTACCTCCACCAATTCAAATTGCAGCCCTTTTTCTAGCAGAGTAATCCAGACGCGGCGAGAGTTGGGAGAAATTGGTGCGTGGTACAGCTGTATCATCGAAAAACCTTACAATTAGGAGCTAATGTAGTTAATTGTATTTTGTTAGTAAGGTCTTTACACTTGCATTGTGATCTAGGCAAGAAAACAAATGTTGATAGCGGAGTTTGCCCTGCTGCTCTAGAACAAATTTTGCTGTTAGTAGCGCTCCCAGTGCTTGACTCACATGATACGCTTGAAAAACACCGCAGCCAGGATTGCTCAACAGAGACATTTTCAAACCTAAATCAGTAACGGCTTTTGGCTCTGCCGTTCGTTGGTACTAATAATTATTAAAACTTCTCCTCCCCGACTAGTAAACTGTTGATAGTTTTTGTTTAGAGCTTTAATGTGAGGAAAGCATCGGGGGCAATATTGCTTTTCTGTGAAAATCTGAGGAAAGGCGAGTATTACTAGTTGCTTGCCTTTAAAATTTGATAATTTTAGGAGTTACGCAGTTGAATGTCATGCTGAACGCAGTGAAGCATCCCAGAGATTCTTCGCTACCGCTCAGAATGACATTACTGCGTCCAACTGCGTAAGTCTTGAATTTAACTAGCCGCTCATTATCCGAGTTAATCATAAATTTAAACCCTAACCTGCTATTCGATACAAAATATCAGCAGTGTTAGGGTTGTCTAGATTTATTGGTGGTTACTACTCTTAGTAATAGACTCTATCTTAAGACACTACTTACTAGAGTCTAGACAGATGCAAAAAAGACTTTCGACTTAATTGGATCGGGAACCATCGTTTGGTCGCCTGGTTGCCAACCAGCTGGACAGACTTCATCTGGGTGAGACTGAACATACTGAATTGCTTGCAGCGTCCGTAGAGTTTCATCAACGCTACGACCGAATGACAGGTTGTTAATCGTCGCGTGCTGGATAATACCTTCTTTATCAATAATGAATAGACCGCGTAGCGCAACGCCTGCCTCTGGATCTAGAACATTATAGGCGGCACTGATTTCTTTTTTGATGTCGGAAACAAGGGGATAGTTAAGATCCCCGACACCGCCAGACTTGCGATCGCTCTGAATCCAGGCTAAGTGGGAAAACTCACTATCAACAGAAACGCCAAGGACTTCGGTGCTAATTTGCTTAAAGTCGTCGAAGCGATCGCTAAAGGCTGTAATCTCAGTAGGGCAAACAAAGGTGAAGTCTAGTGGATAAAAGAACAGAATGACGTACTTGCCGCGATAATCAGATAGTTTAATTGTCTTGAACTCCTGATCGACTACAGCTGTTGCAGTAAATTCTGGAGCCATTTGTCCAACTCTGAGGCATCCTTCTGCTGCGTAAGTTAAGGGCATATAAACTAACTCTCCTTTATGCTTCTACTGGTGATGGACTACGAGAAAATTTAGCTGTACACGCGAAATTAATTACGAACTGTTACGAATATACCATACTCATAACGATTTTGAGTAACAAATGAGTTTAGATACAAGAGAATGGCTGCTTACTAATGGGTTAGGTAGTTTCGCCTCTGGTACGGTTGCGGATGCTCGTACCCGTACTTATCACGGCTGGCTGATTGCGGCTCTTGACCCGCCGAGTCAGCGCCAACTCTTACTTTCACACCTAGAGGCAAGCCTGGAGGTAGCGTCTTCAGTTGTGGCGCTCTCGACAAATTTTTGGGGTAATGGCGCAGTAGCACCGACTGGCTACAAACTCCTACAAAGTTTTGCAATTGAGCCAATCCCCACCTGGATTTGGGGTGAGGACAATTGGCAGTTAAGCAGGCTTATGGTGATGCCTTATGGATTAGTAAAGGATCAGGGAGAGCAACCTGCTTTTTGCAACCGAATTTT
The DNA here is from genome assembly GCA_030446505.1 of Chroococcidiopsidaceae cyanobacterium YX2bin18. Classification (GTDB taxonomy): domain Bacteria; phylum Cyanobacteriota; class Cyanobacteriia; order Cyanobacteriales; family Chroococcidiopsidaceae; genus JAHHHE01. Next base: position 18,201 of record JAUJND010000041.1, read on the forward strand.
AATTCAGTATTGTTATGAAGGTAGTGATGTAGCAATTTTGAGGTTGCGACCGATGATTGGGGAGCGCGACTTTCACCACCAACAAGCACCAGATTTACAGTTCTCGCAATTAATTGGGCAACAGCAAATATGTTTACAAGCGTTTCGACCAGGACAAGTAGGAACACCTTGGCAACTGCGCTGGACACAAGGCAACTATCAAGCAGATCCGATGTGGTACTGGGATTATTCCTTGCCGGAAGAGACTCTGCGGGGATTAGGCGATCGCGAAGACTTGTATAGCCCTGGCTACTTAACAATAACTCTGCAACCAAGAGCAAGTGTAACTGTAGAAGCGCGAGTGGGATGGTCGGACTCGCAACTGTTTCTGAGTTCCGGGGAATTTGAACAAGCTGTGCAGGCAGAACAAGAACGCCTGGTTCGTCAATTTGCCCACCTAACTCAGACGGACAATAGTGTGGAACCCGCAATTTGGCAACGACTTCTACGAGCAGGCGATCAGTTTATTGTCTACAGAGCGTCAATCACAGGACCGACTGCGATCGCTGGATATCCCTGGTTCAATGATTGGGGACGCGATACGCTGATTGCATTGCCAGGATTGGCGCTAGCAACACAGCGATTTCACCTGGCGAAAGGATTACTGCAAACCTTTGGGCGTTATTGTCGCTACGGTTTGATTCCAAATACGTATCCCGATGCACGTGACTAAACTTACTACAACAGCATTAATGCAGCGATGTGGACCATATAAATTAAAGAAAAAATATCTAAAAACAAACANACATCTAGAATTTAAAGCTTTGCAATAGTTTCTAGGTGAATTAAGCAAAATTTTCCGTATATTTACACAGAAACTTTGTAAAATTTTATTCAAAATTTAGGTTGTTTCTCGGATTATTATTCTATCAAGAGCAGTGTAGTCTGAAGAAAAAGAACGAACTACTCACATCAAGTTTTAATATAATGAACAAAGCAAAAATTTTGATTGTTGAAGATGAAATCATCGTTGCCAAGGCTATAAAACATACTTTGGAAAAGTTAGGATAGCTGTCAATAAAGCAGTAGAGGTATCCCCAAATTTGGTATTAATGGATATTAATTTGAAAGGGAGTATGGACGGTATAGAAGCTGCGAAACAGCTTCATATCCGTCTCAGTATTCCAGTTATTTATCTCACTGCTTATGCAGACGACCGTACCTTGGAGCGAGCACAGCTTACAGAGCCAATTGGCTACTTAACCAAACCTTTTAAAGCAAGAGACTTACATGCAACAATGCAAGTTGCTCTTTCTAAACTTCAGGTAGAAAGGAAATTAAAAGAACATGAACAATGGCTCGTAACATTACTCAGAAGTATCGGCGATGGAGTAATTGCTACTGATATTAAAGGATTTATAACGTTTATGAATCCTCTTGCCGAAGTAATGACTGGTTGGGCGCAGGAAGAAGCTCTAGGTAAAGGTCTAACAGAAGTATTCCATATTTTTAATGATGAGATTCGTACTTCTTTGGAAAAAGAAGTATTCCCAATTGTTAATGACGATACTCGTACCCTAAGCGAAAACCCTGTAGGCAAAATTATTCAATCAGGAGTGGTTGCCAATTTAGCAGAACAGACCCTACTTATTTCTAAGGACGGTAAAGGAATACCAATTGCTGCGTGCGTTGCACCCGTTCAAGATGACAAAGGACGTCTTACAGGTGTAGTTTTAGCCTTCCGTGACATCACTCAGCAACAGCGGGCAAAAGCAGAAATTCATGGAGCTTTGGTAAAAGAAAAAGAACTTAACCAACTTAAATCTCACTTCATTTCCACTGCATCCCATGAGTTTCGCACTCCGTTAACCACAATCTTATCCTCTGCCGACATGCTTGAAACTTACGGACACAAATGGGCTGAACAAAAAAAACTTGAACATCTCCATCGCATTCAAACCGCTGTCGGAAGGATGACTCACCTTCTAGATGATGTTCTGTTAGTGAGTAAAGCAGAAGCGGGGAAATTACAATTTCAACCAATGCCACTAGATTTGGCAAAGTTCTGCTGTGATTTGGTCAAAGAAATGCAACTCATTGCTGAAGCTGACCACACCATTAACTTTACCATTCAAGGTGAGTGCAGCAACGTTTGTTTAGATGAAAGACTACTACGGCACATCCTTACTAACTTGCTCTCAAATGCGATTAAGTACTCCCCTATTGGTAGTGCTATCCAGTTTAACCTCGTTTGTGACGAGGTTGTAGCAATTTTCTGCATCACAGACAAGGGCATTGGCATTCCTATCGCAGATCAAGAGCAACTGTTTCAATCGTTCTACCGGGCAAGTAATGTCGGTACAACACCAGGTACAGGACTTGGGCTAACCATTGTCAAACAATCCGTAGACTTACATGGCGGTAAAATCAGTGTCCTCAGCGAAGTTGGGGATGGGGCAACATTTACGTTCACTATTCCATTACAAAACTAGAGGTAAGAAAATGACAAATATTTTGGTAATTGAGGATCAAGAAATAGTTCGAGCCAATATTCTAGAATTCCTAAAAGAAGAAGGGTTTAATGCCGTTGGCTTTGACACAGGCATCGCTGGCATGATGTGGGCGTTCAAAAATGTTCCAGATTTGATTATTTGTGACATCGCCATGCCCGGAATGGATGGTTACAGCGTCCTAAGCCAGTTGCGCCAATCCCCAGCCATGCAGAAGGTGCCGTTTATTTTTCTTACGGCCAAAGCCGACAAATCCTCGATATATGAAGGTATGTGTTTAGGAGCAGACGATTATTTTACCAAGCCATTTAGACCAGCTAAACTGCTAGAGGCGATCGACTATCGTTTAAAAATGGCACACCTCTGTAGGTAATCGCAATTATTACAGCAATTTTCAGGTAATTGAACCATAAAGTTGCTAGGCTGATAGCATCGTCAAAACCTTTAGAACCATCAATACCTGTTGCCTACTCTGCAGATTTAAGTCGTCGCGTGATTGAAGCTTGGCAAAACAAAGAAGGCTCGCAACGCCAACTTGCCCAGAGATTCACGCGGTCAGCTTGTCCTTTATGCGAAACTTACGGTTGTGTTGCAAAAACTGACGCAGCAGGTGCTAAGGTAGGAAGCCGCTATCATTTCCTGCTCCCATGTCCAAGTCCAAACCGTACCCTGCGAGAAGCAAGCTACAAGTGGCGCGGAGCAAGGAAAGCTCCGCCTCCGGGCATTATGAAGCCAACATTATCCTCCAATGTGTGCGTTGGTAATGCACTTACCTACGCTCGCTATCGGCAAGTAGCAGAGATGGTGAACGAACGGGGTATGGAAGTTCACCACGAAAATCTACCGTTGGGTTCAGCACTGAGTATTTGATGTTTTTGCGATTGATGCCCCTCCGAAGGTTGGCGATCTGCTTTGCAGTACCGCTGGGTATTGCACATAGCGGTGGCTGTGTTAAGCCTTGCGATGCCAAAGGCAGATCGCCCGCCTCACCAGTTAGCCTTCTTCATTGTTTATTACTTCGTACTTACGCAAAGACCGCCCCTCCAGAGATAAGGAGCGGTATAAAGTGTGTCAAGGATGTGTAAGTTCTATACTTTTCCCTAGTGGCGAATCAGCGTAGTGCGCCAATAAATCAGCAGGATCGTCATAGATTGCTTTAGCTCCCGCTAACGCCGTATCATCAAAGCCGCCACAGCGCACTGCAATAACACCAACTCCAGCGGCATCCGCAGATTGAATATCATAGGGTGTATCACCAAGCATCAAAACTTGGTCAGGCTGCATCTGTAATTTGCCCAATGCTGCTTCTACAATGTCTGGTGCTGGTTTAGAAGCCTCGGCATCACTAGATGATGTTACTTCATCGATTAAGTCGTCAACAGAGGCAGATTTGAGCAAAACTTCCAATTCTTGACTCGTAGCTGAACTAGCAATAATCAGTTGTAATCCGTCGTCTTTCATTCGCTGGATTAATTGCCGAGCGCCTTTAGTCGGTGGAAGTGTCGGACCATAGCGGTTAATCATCAGTTCCTTGCGCCGCTCAGAAATTGCCTTGCCCTCGCCTTCATCTTTCGTTAATCCTGGTGTCACCTGTGGCATAAGTTGATCGCCACCCATACCAATAAGCGATCGCACTTTGGCGAATGACACTTCATACCCATACGCTGCATAGGCATCAACCCAGGCTTGAGCGTGAGCATCATTACTCAAAATAAGTGTGCCATCCACATCTAAGATCACTCCTTGCACCATCTTTAAAGTCTCCTGTTAGCAGTAGGTAAAATTGTCACTATCGCTCAACATAGCTACCAACTTAGTTTGTATGCATACTCTATTGGGGAGAATTGTTAAAAGCCGCTCCTACACCTCAGATGTATATGAAATAATTAAACTTTAAGTTTCATTTGGACAGTTTTAGTTATATCTTTCAATCTGACAGAGGATTCAAACAATGAATAAAGCGGTAATTATGTGGTCTTCGGAGGGCTGCGGCATCTGCCACAAAATGTCTTTCTATGACAAAAAGGTGAGTGAAGAACTGGGTTTACACTTTATTGATGTGAAAATGCAGGATACAGTGACTTACCGCAAGTATCGCAAAATTCTTTTAACTCAGTATCCTGATAAAGCAGAAATGGGATGGCTCACCTACTTAATCTGTGAGTCTCCAGAAGGAGAATTTCAGATTTTAGGCGAGGTGAAAGGTGGTCATCCCAAAGGTGAGTTTAGAACTCGGCTGCAAGCGGTTCTTAGTTCAATTGAGATTGATCAGAACCAATCACCTCAAATGACTTTACTTCTAGGACAGGACCAATCATGGCAAACGTCATAACATCTTCTTTTACCTGTCCTTGAACTTTCACTTTCTGCCCTGATTTAAGTAAGTCATTAGGAGCACCTTCATAGACTCCCGTAGGTAACACCATCGTCTGCAACTAGCGCCCAAGTGCCAGCGCCCATGTCATTGCGTTGAATTGTACCTGTGACAGTAATGCTCATATCGGTGCTTCTCCTTTTGTAGCTAAGCGAGCGAGTCCATAACATAGTAGAGCGTTGGCAATTAGGAAGGTACGCGCGATCGCACTATCCCCCAATCCCCAAACTGCCGGCGAAACCGCAGCACTCACCACTAAAAAGCTAGCTACACCTAACGCTGAACCAATTGCAAACCATTTCCAGGTAGGATGTCCCAGTAACAACGCTACTAAAGCCAAAGGAATCAACACGCTGGCAAACAAAGGATTCAATGCATGACTACCCGTAATTGCATTACCGAGTTCTGGAATTGAACTGCCCAACACGCGGAAAGGCCACTGGGGCAGGTCAAAAATATAAAATCCTCGGAGGAAGAATAACCCAGAACTACCAGCAACTAAACCACTAAATAAGCAACTCCAGGTAAAGGGGAAGTAAACCCGCAGAAACCAAGCCAGTAGATAAGAACCAAGTACCATTGCCAGCTTGGGTAACAGCGCCACTGCACCCCCATCAATCCAGAAGCGGGGATTGAGATAGCCGTTATTTTTTAGCCAGTGGAAGAAATCTTTTGAAACTGATTTGTCCATGCATCGCTAGTTTAACTGCCGCAAGCTGCATCTAGCTGTCCCGCGCCAAAGTAGTTTAAGGCATCATCCTGAATTACCAATGACGACTTTTGCAAGACACTCAGAACTTGATCTGGTTCTGCAATACCCGCTGCTTTTACTAAAGCCGCTACGCCAGCAACATGAGGCGCTGCCATGCTTGTACCTTTGGAAGCCAACAAAAACCGCTTTCCCCGTTTCCGGTTGAATAGTTTCTTGGAGAATTCCCCAGCGCCAGTTCCACTTCCGCCAGGAGCAGAAATATCTACCCCAGCGCCAAAGTTAGAGTAGGGAGCTTTTTCTCCAGCTGCATCCAAGGCAGCAACGCCAATAACGTGAGGAAAACGCGCTGGATAGGAAGCAGCATTTTGGTTGGCGTTGCCTGCTGCTGCGACTACAACCACGCCTTTTTGATAGGCGTAGGCGATCGCTTCTTTAAGCAATTGGCTGTCACCACCACCACCCAAGCTCATATTAATTACATCTGCCTGATGGTCAGCAGCAAACTTAATCGCTTCTGCAATATCAGCAACTGTACCGCCGCCAAAGGCACTTAACACTTTTAATGGCATTAAGCTGGCTTCATAAGCAATTCCAGCAACGCCATAGTTGTTATTAGTAGACTGAGCGATCGTCCCAGCAACATGAGTGCCATGTCCACTATCATCTGTGACTTCTACTTGATCATTAACAAAGTCGTAGCCAGGGACAAATTTTGTATCTTTCAAGTCTGGGACAATACTAATTCCGGTATCAATCACAGCAACCGTCACGCCGCTACCTCTAGTTTCGTCCCATGCAGATTCAGCCTTGATAGAGCGCAGATTCCACTGCTTGCTGTAGTCGGGATCATTAGGAACTTCCCGGAAGTTGTAGATGTAATTTGGTTCAATAAATTCAGTAAATTTACCTAGCTTAGATTTCAGCGCTTTTAATCTCTTCTGATCACCCTTGACAATATATATATTATCTGAACTAGAAAATTCACTGTTAAGCTGAGGTGCAACATTGTACTGTTGAGCGATCGCCTGAACTTGACCTGCAATCTGGGCAGTTGGGATATCTTCCCGAAAGTCCAGCACAATCGACTCAAACTTACCCTGACTTGCCAGCCCTTTAAAGTTAAACACGGCAAAGCCCAGCCCGATTAAAAACAAACACAGTAACAAAAGCCTTCTCATATCAATGCATTACCGCTGTTAGCAAGTTTAATGATCAAAATAACTCATGCACATCTCAGGTGCGTTGATGTTGCAGAATAGTTACACGTAATCAGGAGCGATCTAGGTTCATCTAAGTAGAATTACTCATGTAGTGCCAAATGAGGAGACTGCATTGTAAATTAATCAAGCGACTTATTGAACCGTAAGAGGATTAACTAGATGATTAATGAAGCAAGCAATTCTGCTTATCCTACCGATCCGGCAATGTTATCCAAGGGATTAACAAAGAGAGAGTACATGGCGGCGATCGCTTTGGCGGCAACTAATTCTCAATCTACAGTTCAGGAACGGGCAGAAGAAGCGACCGCACTGGCAGATGCGCTGCTTAAAGCTTTGCATAGTCGCTAACAACTTCAGGAGCCAGCTGAGGTAATAAATACTTCTACTCAGCTGGTGGTAGCTGGGTAAGGCTCTACTAATCAACCTTTGATCTGGTGCAAGATATAAATAGCAATTAGCAGTTAGCGATTAGCGATTAGCTTTTTTCTAAAGAGAGAATATTTTACTCTATATTGCGAGGTTTGTACCAGGCTTCTACTAATTGCTATAAGCTAAAAGCTAATAGCTTTATCAGGGTGTTTCTAAGCGCAACAATTGAACGATGGAACGTGGTCTTTTGTGGTTGCTTCTGCTAGCAATATTTATTTGGTTAGCTTGGCAGGGTAGGAGTGAGTATCAAAAAGTTGAAGCTTATCGTAATTGGGCGCAACAATTTGAGCGATCTAAATACGATATATATGCAGTATTAGGTCAGAAAAGTAGTAATTTAACTTGGGGAAAACCGACACCACAAGGACTAATAAAGCTGGAAACTTTTTCATTAAAAGATGTGCAATCAATTCGTCTAATTGTAAATGAGAAGCCAGTAGACATGGAAACGCCACCGAGTAAGGGTAACGGCATTGCCTTAGAATTTAGCTTTTCAGATCCAGAAGCTACTGTGCGTATTCCTTTCACAGAAATTTCCTTGGCGGCAGAATGGGGAAAGCATTTGCAGCAAGAATTTGTGAGGTTGCAGTTGGAACCAACTGAGTAGATTTTAGGTCAGCTTTATAGAAGTAATGCTCACCAAGACGGCAATAAAAATCCGTCAAAAGGGAATGGTGAGAGAATTTTGCCATAAATGTGCTTTTTAATATTCAACTATCACAAGGTTTCTTTCTAGCCAAAAACCGTTGCTTAGTCTAAATAAGTTTCCCTTTAATAACAATATCAGTACTCGGACAGTAAAAACACTGAAGAACTTATAGTAATTAACATCCTTCTAGATAAAGCTGCTTATACCATTAGGAATTAATAGCCCTTATATCAACAATTCCATAACACCCTTAATACTTTCTTCACATAATTTGAGTTTATCTTCATCTATTCTTCACCTTAAAGCAGAACTCAGTAACTAAACTATGTACATATACGGGCAATAACTAAAGTCTTTCTCAGAAAGAAGGAAGAGAAAGAGAGAAAGGGGGATTAAGTCAAACAAGGCAAAGTAGAAGATGTAATAAATCTTACTGTAGTCTCAGCCAAAGACGTAGATGATGTTAAGCAAAAAAATAACCTAAAAAGATTACAAATTATTCAAGGCGGAAGTGCAGAAAATGACATCTATTACTTCTTTATCAGTTAATGCTAAACTCGACCTCCGCGCCCCCGTAATCACACGGTTACGCAGAGGGACAGGTGTGAGATGGCTACGAGTAATCACCCTAATCGGGCTAGATGCGATTATGCTGTATCTAGCATGGCAAATAGCAGAATCAACTATGGTACTGCCAGAGAATTTTCCTGGCATCCAGAGCACAAGCAACTACTGCTACTGCCAATACTAGCAACAGAGATTAGCTTAATCGCAGCAAGAGGGCTATACGATTCATGGCAAAAGCGGCGCAACTATCTCAGTGTAGTTAAAGCACTAACATATGCCCACCTGTTGCTTTTAGTGATCGCATTTTTCTATCAACCGACAGAATTGATCTCCCGCTCAACATTCATCCTATCTTGGGTTTTAAGCGTCGGGTTTACTTGTCTGGCACGATTAGGAGTTGACCAGAGCGTGGCATATGTGCGCCAACAAGGAGCAGTATGCTATCCCACGTTTCTGATTTGTCGCCCAGAAGACAGAGAAAAAGCAGTCAAATTACTAAAACGGGAAAATTGCTACAAACTGCTAGGATGGCACGATGTCAATGCCCTAGCAACAGACAAAAGTAATTTAGACACCACCTTAGAACAGATATCCAGTCTAGGAGTATCAGAAGTATTTGTCTGTTCCTGGGCATCAATCAAAAGTCGGATGTTCCTGTACTGGAAATTACGCAATGCGGGGATAACCTTACATATACTGCCGATTGACATAGATTTAGAAATTATTGACCAAACCCTAGAACTGAAGATGGTAGGAGGGTTGCCAGCGCTGAAACTGTCGCCGCCGCTAATCACAGGCAGTGATTTTCTGCTGAAGCGAGGCTTTGATTTTTGTTGTGCGAGTGTGTTTGTCTTATTAGCAGCTCCTTTATATTTCGTGATTGCCTTGGTAATCAAACTCGATTCTCCAGGTCCAATTTTTTACAAGCAAACTCGGATTGGGTTACACGGGGAGCCGTTTAAAGTTTGGAAGTTCCGCACGATGGTTACTGATGCGGAAAAGCTGCAAAAAGAATTGGAAGCCAAGAACGAAATGCAAGATGGGGTGTTGTTTAAAATCAAAAACGACCCTAGGATTACGCGCAGTGGTAGTTTTCTGCGGCGTTATAGTTTGGACGAGTTACCGCAGCTATTTAATGTGCTGTTGGGTGAAATGAGTTTAGTTGGACCTCGCCCTTTACCGCTGAGGGATGTCGAGAATTTTTCGGAACACCACTTTATTCGGCATGAAGTTCTCCCTGGGATCACTGGGTTGTGGCAAGTCTCTGGTCGTTCTGATATTACTGATTTTGAAAAAGTAATCCTGCTGGATGTGACTTATATGGAAAGCTGGTCACTGTTGCTAGATTTACAAATTTTATTGCAAACGGTGATGGTAATTTTCGCCAAAAAAGGTGCTTATTAAATCAATGCAGTTGTTGAGTTTCAATTGCTCTAGTTTGCCTCTCAACAGCTAAGCCCAAATTTAGCGATTACCAGCCAGGATTATTCCTGGCTTTTGGCTGCTGCTAAATCCCCAGTTTCTGGCGCGTCCTGCTTTCACACTTTTACCTCCTCTGAATTAATACTAAGTTGCGTTCTATAATCTATTTCTTAGATGAGGCAACGTGATTAAATGCAGCCTTTGTGGAGCACTATTGAGTTCTTTGAATTTTGAGCATAAGGTAGATTTCAGATAATCCAGCGAATTGAATATTTGGTAATCGATTCTGTTCTAACCTCTATATAACCACCAGTTCAGTCTGCCAGTTACCACGCTCCACCAAGAAAGCGTAATTAGTAAGAGCGCCATGAGCAGCAGAAATAAGCGCTAGCGAGGTATAAAATATTATGCCTACGTACAGGAAATTAAACAAAAGCACCTAATGAGTTAGCAATATCAAAAACTGTAATTATATTTGCAATTACTTGATGTTTCGATGATTAGAATGAATGCAGTTAATTTCAATTCATCTCTTGGTTCTAGTTATACCACTAGCCCTACAAAAACTAGCGGTTTTTGAACAGATAAACACCACCGCTTCATTCTTTGAACCTATCTTACTTTCAACTTGTTTTGCTCTTTAATTTAGTTTTAATAGCTACTTTATTCTACTATTTGCCTAACTTTATCGTACAACGCTGAATTTATTTATAGCAGTTAATGATCGTATAACTGCAGATTTAATTAAGTAAAGAAACTTATTAGAAGATTAGAAAAATCTTTCTCCTAATAAATTTAAATTAATTGATGTGCAATATTATTTAGAGCTACTTAATACAAGGTGATTTTAATTACAAAATACTTACATTAGATTTTAATTATATTAAGATAATCTTGTGAATAGCATCACTACTTACAGGTAACATTAGATGTAAGCATAAGTATTCCTTAATCAACTGTACTAAAACAGTAAGTTGCCGAGATACTTGATGATACTAATTGAACTTCTATTTATTCTGGAAAATTAATTGTCTGGATCGACAGCATTTACGTTAATGTTGAGATATCTTTTTTGATTTCCTGCTGTGAATCTCTCT